>NZ_CP080327.1:3160000-3406525 GCF_019443285.1 Aquisediminimonas profunda | reverse complement strand
TATTCGCCTTATGTTCCTATTTACTTGACAAATAGGAGATATCATGAAAATGCCAACCCCGTCACTCGATCGGCGTTTCTAGGTCGCACGGGTCGAGGGGCGGGACTTCAGGTCGGCGCGAAAGCGGCGGGCGTCTGCACTCCCCAAAGTGTGCAGCCACGCGCTCTGCGTTCGTTTTGAACCGGTCCGGGCGTCTTTGAAGGGAGCAATCCCGTCCTGCAGGAGGGCTTTCGGGCCTTACCCCTCTGCAGGGACGTGCCGGATGAGAAGGCGGTGTTTCGAGACCGGGCGCCGGTTACGCACTCGAGCACCTGCAACCGCACAAAGGCAAAACCCGCCGGACGCCCCCCAAGGCTTCCGCGCCGACCGTCCCGCCCCCCGCTCACCACGGGAAGCCTTCGCGTGCCCGCAATCCTCCCCGCACAGGCGCAGGGAGAATGAGCTGGCCTATTCTCTAGCCCTTCGCTCCAGCAATATACTGGTCGATAGCGGTTCCAAGCACAGTCAGCGGTACACCGCCTGTCTTGACCACCGTATCGTCGAACCCGGCAAGATCGAACTTGTTGCCGAGAGCGGCTTTGGCGCGGTCGCGCTGCTTGTTGATCTCGTTATGGCCCATCTTGTAGCCGCAGGCCTGCCCCGGCGAAACGCTGTAGCGGTCGACTTCACTCGTCATCGCGTTGCGACCCTTGCCCGTTTCATTGACAAGGAAGTCGATCGCCTGAGCACGCGTCCACTTCATGGCATGAAGACCAGTATCGACAACCAGGCGGCAAGCCCGGAACTGCTGTGCCTGCAGATAGCCAACCTGACCGAACGGATCATCGGCATAGAGCCCGGCTTCATCCATCAGCTGCTCTGCATAAAGCGCCCAGCCCTCGATAAAGGCATTGAAGCCCATCAGCGAAGAAATCAGCGGAAGGTCCGCATGATGTTCGGCAAGATAGGCGCCCTGCCAGGTATGCCCGGGCACGCCTTCATGCGCCGTGAGCGTGGGGATCTGGTATTTCGGCCAAAGGCTCGTGGACTTGAGGTTGATGTAATAGATTGCCGGGCGCGAACCGTCGAGCGATGCGAAGTTCATATAGCCAAGCGATGCACCGTCCTGAATGTCGATCGGAACGCGTTTTACGACCAGCGGCGCCTTGAGGCCCAGCCGTGACACGCCGGGAAGCAGCTTGCGAATGGCGGCGACCCTGTCATTGCAATAGGCAATCAGGTCTGCGCGGCCGGCGTCGGTATCAGGAAACAGCATCCGCGGGTCGCTGTTGAGTGCCTGAACGCGGGCACCAACGCTGCCTTCGGTCATGCCCTGTGCCCTGAGGATCGCATCCATCCGCGCCTGGATTGCCTTGTTCTGTTCAAGGCCGATTGCGTGCACTTCAGCTGCCGACGCGTTGGTCGTTGTCCCCAGTTTCAGCGCCCATTGGTAATAGGCATCGCCATCGGGGAGCTTGTGGACACCGGCAACATCGGTCGATTTTTCGGTCGCCTTGGCAAAGGCAGCGATCTGGCGGTCGAGCGCGGGATAGACCATCGACGCAACGAGCTTGCTGACGCGGCCACCCCAGTCTCCGGCCATGCCCAAAGCCTTTGTGCGCTCTGCAATCGAGGTCACGAGCTTCTGCTCGGCAATGGCTGTCTGGCGATAGCCTTTCAACTGGCCAAGAGCATTGGACGCAATGAAGCTGGGAGGCGCTATGCCCATCCCGGCCTGCTCGGTGATTGTCGCGGTTTCCTGATCGAGCAGCTTCGCAAAACCGGCAACGCGCGCAACATAGGCTTCAGCGTCTGCGCGATTCTTGATCTGGTGCTGTGAATCGAGAAATTCCGGAACAGCTGTCAGTGCGCCGTCCTGCTGCGTCACTGGATATGGGGCCGTACCTCCATTCCAGCCACTGGCCGCGCCGCCAAACTTCCACTTGGTGCCTTGGACGCCCATCGTCGCTGCGTGCTTGACCGTGTCATAACGGATCTGGTCAGCGGGAGGGAGCGTTGCACGATTGACCGAGCCGAGCCGGGTGAGCATCGATTTGACCTGTGCTGCCCAGCGTGCGTCTCCGACTGGAGAACCGTCGCTCCATTGGGACTTGAGGGCAAGGCGGCGGCCGCTGTCGAGTCCCAGGGAGGTTGCTGTCTCGGGAGAGAGTCGCAGCAATTCTTCCGCAAACTGGGCGAGCATGCCGGAAAAACGCTTTGTGGGCGTTGCGGCAACGGCTTTTGCCGCCGCGCTCGCAGTTCCGGGTGCAGCGGCCAGAGCTGCGGCTGATAAGGTAAGGGCAAGTGCTTCACGGCGGTCAACGCCATTGGTTACGGCAGACATATTTGAAAATTCCCACGATTCTGACGCAATCACTATGCGGAGCCGCCATCGCAGGCGCAACCGTCCATCTGTCGTTTGCCGAAACGGCTTTGCTCTTGGTCGATTGCACCGTGCGTATCGCTGCGATACGCATGCCTCATGACCCACCAGCACACGCATGGCGATCCTCACCTGCATAGCCATGCCCAGGCCGATTTTGGCCGTGCGTTCGCGATCGGCCTTGTTCTCAATACGGGATTCGTGATTGTCGAGGTGGCCTACGGACTTGCGGCCGGCTCGACTGCCCTTCTAGCCGACGCCGGACACAATCTGTCTGACGTTCTGGGACTCGTGCTGGCCTGGGGCAGCTTTTCACTGGCCCGGCGCGCGCCGACGGATCGCTTCACCTACGGGTATCGCGGATCGACAATCCTTGCGGCGCTCTTCAACGCATTGCTCCTGCTTGTGGCGCTTGGCGGGATTGCGCTCGAGGCCGTGCAGAAAGTCCTTGATCCAGCGCCGGTCGCCGGCGCAACCGTCTCGCTGGTCGCTTTGGTCGGGATTGCCATCAACGGAGCCACAGCCTGGATGTTCGCACGCGGGCGGCGGCACGATATCAATATTCGCGGCGCCTATCTGCACATGTTGGCCGATGCGGCCATCTCGGCGGGTGTTGCCGTGTCCGGCCTGCTGGTCCTGTGGACAGGCAAGGCCGTGATTGATCCGGTCACCAGCCTTGTGATCGTTGCCTATATCTTCTGGGGCACCTGGGGGCTGCTGCGGCAGTCGGTCGCCATGTCGCTTTCGGCGGTGCCCACGCATATCGACCTTGCAGGCGTGGAGGCCGAACTGCTTGCCTCACCCGGTGTGGCAAAAGTCCATGATCTTCACGTCTGGCACATGAGCACGACCGAGATCGCGCTGACGGCACATCTGGTCATGCCGGACGGCAGCAAGGGCGACGCCTTCCTGTCAGACGTCCATGAACGGCTTGCCAATAATCACGCGATCAATCATGCGACGATACAGATCGAGACAGGCGCCGATTGCGCGGCGCATGGCAACGGCTGCGGCTAGACCATCTTTTCCGGCCGAACCAGCCGGTCAAACGTCTCTTCGTCGACCAGTCGGAGTTGAAACGCTGCTTCCCGCAGGGTCTGGCCGGTTTCATGCGCGTGCTTGGCGATCTTGGCAGCATTGTCGTACCCGACTTCGGGCGCAAGCGCGGTGACGAGCATGAGTGATCGCTGCACGAGCTCGGCGATGCGTGCTTCGTTAGCCTGCAGTCCTGCAATGCAATGTGTGGCAAACGTCTGCATGCCCGTTGACAGCAGGTCTATCGAGCGCAGCACGTTGGCGCCGATCAGCGGTTTAAAGACATTGAGCTCGAGATGACCCTGCATTCCTCCAATAGTCACGGCCTGGTGATTGCCGATCACTTGTGCCGCGACCATGGTCAGCATCTCGCACTGGGTCGGATTCACCTTGCCGGGCATGATGGAACTGCCGGGCTCGTTTTCCGGGAGGATCAGCTCGCCTAGCCCGGAACGCGGACCCGATCCCAGCAGGCGAATGTCATTGGCAATCTTGGTCAGTGACACCGCAAGGGTGTTGAGCATGCCCGACAGTTCGACCAGTGCGTCGTTCGTCGCCAGCGCTTCGAACTTGTTTTCCTCGCTCCTGAAGGTGATGCCGGTCAATTTGCTGACGATGGCAACAAAGTCCTCTGCGAAACCCTTTGGCGCGTTCAGTCCAGTGCCGACAGCCGTCCCGCCCTGGGCCAGCGCAAATATGTCGGTCGTGCCGCTGCTGATGCGGACACTGGCCTTGGCGAGCTGGGTAGCATAGCCGGAAAATTCCTGGCCCAGCGTCAGCGGCGTCGCATCCTGCAAATGGGTGCGGCCGATCTTGACGATATGGGCCCATTCCTTCGCCTTGGTGTCGAGTGCCTGCTGAAGCGCGAGGATCGCCGGCTGCAGACGTTCGCGCGCCTCGATGGCGACGGCGATATGGAGTGCGGTCGGGAAACTGTCATTGGATGATTGGCTGCGATTGACATGATCGTTCGGATGGACGGGCGCCTTCCCGCCGCGCGGCTCGCCCAGGATTTCGTTCGCCCGGCCAGCAATCACTTCGTTGACATTCATGTTTGTTTGCGTGCCGGAGCCGGTCTGCCAGATCACGAGCGGAAACTGATCGTCCAGCGCCCCGGAGATAACCTCGTCTGCCGCCTTTTCGATTGCGTCCGCGATCCAGGCCTGGAGCCCGTGCTTCCGATTGACCCGTGCTGCCGCTTTCTTGACCAGCGCCAGGGCGTGAATGATCGCCATGGGCATGCGTTCGCGTGAAGCGAACGGAAAGTTTGCGATGCTGCGCTGGGTTTGTGCGCCCCAATAGGCGTCTGCGGGAACTTCGATTTCGCCGAAACTGTCTGTTTCGGTTCGAGTGGCGGTCATTTCTTGCGCCCGAAATCCACTGTCACAACATTGGAGCCGTCTTCGGCTGGAGTGGCCACGGGCCGGTCATTCTCGGCCGGCTCCTGCTCCCTGATCTGCTCTTCATCCATATGGGCCTGGAACTGCAGGGCAAAATCGACGGCCGGATCGGCAAAGGCAGTGACTGCAGAAAACGGGACCTCAAGATGGGCTGGCACCTGGCTGAACGTCAGGCCGACTTCGAAGCCGCTGTCTGTCACCTTCAGGTCCCAATATTTGTTCTGGAGGACAATGGTCATTTCATCGGGAAAGCGTTCACGCAGGCTTTTCGGGACCGAGACGCCAGGGGCGTTGGTCTTGAACGTGATGTAAAAATGATGATTGCCGGGCAGTCCTTCGGTCGCAACTTGCGTCAGGACGCGGCCGACCACGGCGCGCAAGGCTTCCTGCACGATTTCATCATAGGGAATCAGGCTGTCAGGCGGACTTTCGGTCATGTCCATGTGGTGGACGCTTGCTGCTTCGCGGTCAAGACATTGCGCGCCGGGACGGGATCGCTATAGCGCGCTTCATGCGCAAGGGCACGATCAGGCGAGCGACACATGAAACGTCGATCGAGGTGGATCTCAACCTCGATGGGACGGGCATTTATGATGTTTCCACGGGCATCGGTTTTCTCGATCATATGCTCGAGCAATTGTCGCGCCATTCGCTCATCGATCTGAGCGTCAAGGCCGTGGGCGACCTGCATATCGACCAGCATCACACCACCGAAGATACCGGCATCGCCGTTGGCGAAGCACTGGCGCAGGCGCTCGGGGACAAGCGCGGAATCACGCGTTACGGTTCGGCCTATGCGCCGATGGATGAAACGCTGACGCGCTGTGCGCTCGACATATCCGGGCGGCCCTGGCTCGTCTTCAAGGCCGATTTCGGGACGCCGCGCCTTGGCGAATGGGATACCGAGCTGATCGAGCACTGGTTCCACAGCTTTGCGCAAAGTGCAGGGATCACGCTGCACATCGAGAATCTGTATGGCAGCAACAATCACCATGTCGTGGAAAGCTGCTTTAAGGCCCTCGCCCGCGCAATCCGGCAGGCGGTCGAAATCGATCCGCGCAAGGCGGACAGCATCCCTTCGACCAAAGGGATGTTGGGCGGCGCCTGACCGGAGATTCTCGCAATGATTATTGTCTCGCTGGAATATACGGCAAGCCTTGAAGAAATTGACATGCGCCTGGCTGCGCATCGGGCCTGGTTGCAGGCCGCCGTCACGAGCGGGCGCCTTATGGTGGCGGGGCGTCGTGTCCCGCGAACCGGGGGTATGCTCATCGCTCGAGGAACGATGGAGGAGATCATGGGCTGGGCTGCGACAGATCCTTTCGCCGATGTCGCTCGGTACAGCTTCATTGAGATCGATCCGACGATAGTCGCGCCGGGTCTTGAAGCATTGGCGGCATCGTGAACGCAACGCTGGTTGATTATGGCGCAGGAAACCTTCAATCGGTGCGCAATGCCTTGAAGGCGGCGGGAGCGGAAAACGTCTGTGTGACGTCCGACCCGGATGTTGTCGCCGCTGCAGATCGGATAGTCCTGCCCGGCGTCGGTGCATTTGCCCATTGCATGCACGCGCTTTCATCCATCGACGGGATGGTTGAGGCGCTCGATACGGTAACCGGGGGCGGCGGGAAGCCTTTTCTCGGCATATGTGTCGGCATGCAGTTGATGGCCGAAGCGGGCGAGGAGCACGGCCGCCATGCGGGCTTGGGCTGGGTCAGGGGGACGGTCCGCCTGCTGCAAGGCCATGATACAATCAAGATTCCGCACATGGGCTGGAATGATGTCGTACCCGTTGGCGAACATCCCCTGATTTGTGCGGGTGAGGCCTATTTCCTCCACAGCTTTGCATTTGAGGGTGACTGCGTTCTTGCAACCTCTGACCATGGAGGGCCACTCACCGCTGCAATCGGTGCAGGCAACCGGATCGGCGTCCAGTTCCATCCGGAAAAGAGCCAGCGTTACGGGCTCAAGTTTCTAAGCCGCTTTCTGGAGTGGAAGCCATGAAGCCAGCGCTTCCTGCTCATTGTTTCTTCGTGTCTTCGTGTGAGTCCATCTATTCCTCACACGAAGACACAAGGACACAAAGAAAGGTGGGTTCTTAATGGCCCTGATCGTCTTTCCCGCAATCGACCTCAAGGGCGGGCAGGTGGTGCGCTTGGCCGAAGGCGATATGGATCGGGCGACGGTCTATGGCGACGATCCGGCAGCGCAGGCATTGCTCTTTGCCGAGGCGGGTGCGCAGTACCTCCATGTTGTCGATCTAGATGGCGCCTTTGCCGGAAAAGTCGTGAATGCCGAGGCTGTCGAAAGCATCGTCAAGGCTTTCCCCGGGCATGTCCAGCTTGGGGGCGGCATTCGCAATCGCGAAGCAATCGAGCGCTGGTTCGATCTCGGCGTTTCGCGCGTCGTGATCGGCACCGCGGCACTGGAGGATCCCGAGCTTGTGCGGCAGGCTTCGGCCGATTTTCCGGGCGGCATCGTCGTGGCCGTCGACGCCCGCGATGGAATGGTTGCGACCAAGGGTTGGGCCGATGTCTCGACTGTATCGATCCTCGACATGGCCCGCCGGTTCGAGGATGCAGGGGTCGCGGCACTGTTGTTCACTGATGTCGGGCGGGACGGCCTGCTCAAGGGATGCAATATCGAGGCAACCGTCGATCTGGCCCGGGCCACGAACATACCGGTCATCGCTTCGGGCGGCGTGGCGGGGATCAGCGACATTCGCGTCCTTTCGGTCCATGCAAAGGACGGTATCGAGGGCGTGATTACCGGTCGTGCGCTTTATGACGGACGGCTGGACCTCGCGACGGCGCTTGCGGTTGCGGCCTTATGACGGTGCGCATTCGCGTCATTCCCTGCCTGGACGTCAAGGACGGCCGCGTCGTCAAGGGTGTCAATTTCATTGACCTGCGTGATGCTGGCGATCCGGTCGAGGCTGCGCGTGCCTATGACGCAGCGGGGGCGGACGAACTGTGCTTTCTCGATATCACCGCAAGCCATGAAGGGCGCGGAACCCTGCTCGATATCGTCGCGCGCACCGCGGAGGTGTGCTTCATGCCGCTCACCGTTGGCGGCGGGGTTCGGACGCCTGACGATGTTCGTGCCTTGCTTCTGGCAGGCGCTGACAAGGTTGGTGTCAACAGCGCAGCGGTCGCGCGGCCCGAGATCGTTGCGGAGATGGCGGACCGGTTTGGCAGCCAGTGCATTGTCGCTTCGGTCGATGCGCGGCGCGTCGGCGAAGGCTGGAAAGTCTTCACGCACGGCGGTCGGCAGGCGACGGGTGTCGATGCGGTCGCGCATGCTGTCCGCCTTGCCGAACTCGGCGCAGGGGAATTGCTGGTGACGTCAATGGATCGGGATGGAACGCGCGATGGCTATGATCTCGAATTGACCCGCGTCATCGCGGATGCCGTCGCTGTGCCCGTGATTGCATCCGGTGGCGTCGGCAATCTCGGCCATCTGGTTGAAGGCGTGCGCGAAGGCCATGCCAGTGCAGTCCTTGCGGCATCGATTTTCCACTTCGGGCAATCCAGTATCGGCGCGGCGCATGCAGCACTTGCCGCCGCGGGGCTGCCCGTGCGCACACCTGTGCTGTCGTGACGCGATTCAAAGACTTGACCTGCTGTGGCTGCTGACGCCAATGGGCGCATGACCGACACGCTCAAACGCCTCGAGACGATTATCGCTGCGCGCCGGGAGGGGGATCCTTCTTCATCCTATGTTGCGAGCCTTACCGCAAAGGGCAGAGACAAGATTGCGCAAAAGGTGGGTGAGGAAGCGGTTGAAACCGTGATTGCGGCGCTGGGCGGAGACAAGACCGACCTGACGAAGGAAGCGGCCGACCTCGTGTTCCATCTTGCCGTGCTGCTGGCTGACGCGGGGCTTTCGTTCGACGACGTGTTCGCCGAACTTGATGCGCGCGATGGCGTCTCCGGTCTCGCTGAAAAAGCCGCACGAAAGGAGAGCTGATGCCCATCGACGCACTGGCGCCCTATGATGACCAGAACATCTTCGCCAGGATCCTGCGGGGGGAAATCCCCAACCGGACAGTCTATGAAGATGAGTGGGCTCTGGCATTTCATGACATCAACCCGCAAGCGCCTGTCCATGTCCTTGTCATTCCAAAGGGCGCCTATGTGAGCTGGGATGATTTCACTGCCAAGGCGCCTGATGAGGAAGTTGCGGGTTTCATCCGCGCTGTGGGCCATGTCGCGCGCGAACTCGGACTTCCGGCGACTGGCTATCGCCTGCTTGCCAACATTGGCATGCATGGTCACCAGGAAGTGCCGCACCTCCATGTGCATATTTTTGGAGGTCGGCAGATGGGTCTTATGCTTCCGCGGTGAAATTTTGTTGCGCGGATGAGATTAGTGGCTAGGTTTGCCGACAAAGGTTCCGAGAGGGAGTAAAAATGGCGGGTACACAGCAGCTCGGGTTCATGGCCCGCATCATGGCGCGAAAAAGCGTCGCGCAGGTTCAGCGCGAAACCGAAACCAGCGAACTGAAGCGAACTCTCGGACCCTGGAATCTGCTGTTTCTTGGCATTGGCTGTATCATCGGCGCGGGTATTTTTGTTCGTACGGGAAATGCCGCGGCTCTGCACGCCGGACCGGCGGTCCTTATATCCTATCTCATTGCCGGGTTCATCTGTGCACTTGCCGGGCTGTGTTATGCAGAACTTTCGTCGACGCTTCCTGTGTCCGGCTCTGCCTATACCTACAGCTACACCACTGTGGGCGAGTTCGCGGCATGGGTCATGGGGGCATTGCTCCTTCTTGAATATGGTCTTGCCGCTTCTGTGGTCGCCGTTGGCTGGGCCGGATATGTTGTCAGTCTTCTCGGGGATTACGGAATCCATATCCCGGCGGCGCTGACCGGGCCTGCCGGCCACGCCTTGATGGAAGGCAGCGGAACAGAGATGAAGCCGGTCCTCGAAAATGGCGTGCCGGTGATCACGATCTTCAACCTGCCTGCATTTCTTATCTGCATGGCACTCGCGGCATTGCTTGTCATCGGTGTGTCGGAAAGTGCCAAGTTCAACAATTTCATCGTTGCGATCAAGACGAGTGTCATCGTCGCCTTTATCATTATCGGTGGCTGGTTCGTGATCGAACATTTCGACACACTCAAGTCCAATTGGGACCCCTTCATTCCGGCGGCAACCGGTGAGAAGGGCGAGTTTGGATGGAGCGGCATCATGCGTGCGGCTTCTATCGTTTTCTTCGCCTATATCGGCTTTGAAGCGGTTTCGACTGCGGGGCAGGAAGCCAAGAATCCAGCAAAGGACATGCCTTTCGGCCTGTTGGGCAGTCTCTTTGTTTGCACTATTCTCTACATACTTGTCTCGATCGTGCTGACCTTGCTTGTGAACTACAAGGTTCTCAATGTGCCGGACCCTGTGGCTGTGGCCGTCGATGCGCTGGGTCCGCAATGGGCCTGGTTTGCGAAGATCATCAAGGTTGGTGCCATCGTCGGGCTCACGTCTGTTGTTCTGGTCCTCATGTACGGCCAGACCCGCATCTTCTACACAATGGCGCGTGACGGGCTGCTGCCGCGGATCTTCTCGACGATTCACCCGAAGTTCAAGACGCCTTGGATCAACACCATACTCGTCGGGCTGATCACGGCCTTCGCTGCCGGCTTCTTTGACATCAACACGCTGGGCGACATGACCTCCGTTGGCACCCTTGCTGCATTTGCGATTGTATGCCTCTCGGTGATGTGGCTTCGCCGCACGCATCCCGATATTCCCAGAGGTTATCGGGTGCCGTTTTATCCGGTCGTGCCAATCCTGGGGATCGTGTTTTGTATCGGCCTGATTTTCTCGGTCGAAACCCGCGTCCTGATTTTCTTCGGTTGGTATACCTTGGCCATGGTCATCCTGTATTTTGTATACGGGATGCACAACTCGCAGCTCCAGCACGGCGAGCCGGCGATTGATGCACCAGAGATGACCGAACTGCCCGGACCGGTCGTCGACTAGGTCGAAAAGTTCCTGGAGGGGATGGGAAGGGGAGGCTTCGGCCTCCCCTTTTTTTGGTCTGTGTCAACCGAGCCTTGCAGCGACGAGCGCCGAAAGATCCGCTTCAGGGCGGGGCCCATAATGCGAGATCACTTCGGCGGCGCAAACCGCGCCCATCGTCAGACTGTCGGCCACGGACCGGCCAGCCGCTTGCCCGGCAAGGAAGCCTGCGGCGAACAGGTCGCCGGCTCCAGTCGTGTCGACGACGGTTTCAACGGCCTCGGCGGAGACGTCCGTCCTGATGCCGTTGGTTACGGCAAGCGCCCCATGCGGGCCGCGCGTCACCACCAAAAGCGGAACCTTGGCAGCGAGCGCATTGACGCTCTCGTCGAAATGATCTGATTCCATCAGCGAGTGCATCTCGGCCTCATTGGCAAAAAGGATATCGATCTGGCCGCTGTCGATCAGCGCCTTGAAGCTGTCGCGGTGCCGTTCGATGCAAAAGGCATCGGAGAGTGTCAGGGCAACCTTTCGGCCAGCACCCCGCGCGATGCCAATTGCACTCTGCATTGCTGCCCGCGGTTCTGGCGGATCCCAGAGATAGCCTTCAAGATAGAGGATCTCGGCGTTTGCGATCATGTCCCTATCCAGCGCCGAGGCAGGGAGGAACTGGGAAGCGCCAAGGAAGGTATTCATTGTGCGCTGGCCATCGGGGGTCACAAGGATCAGGCATTGCGCCGTGGGCGGCTCACCCTCGCGAGCCGGTGTCGTGAACGCCACAGTCGATGGCCCGGATATCGTGACTGAAGACCTTGCCAAGCTGGTCATTTGCAACCTGGCCGATGAAGCCGCATTTTCGGCCCAGCGCAGCCATTCCGGCAATGGTGTTGGCAGCGGAACCACCGCTGATTTCGCGCCCCGGTCCCATTCTCGAATAGAGTTCGTTCGCCCGCTCGGCACTGATGAGTTGCATCGACCCTTTTGCCAGCTGCTCTGAAACAAGGAACTCTTCCTCGGCTGTTGCGATCACATCGACGATGGCATTGCCGATCGCTACAATATCCAGGCTGGCTGCAGTCACGCGTCGTTTCCTTTATGGGAACAAAGCGCGTCGCCTAGCGACGGGAACGGCGCATCGCAAGCGCGATTGACAGTTGCTCGCTTGCTCCGCCATCTCGCGCGCATGAAGCGTATCAGTTTGATGGCCGGTCTGGCTCTCCTCGCGGGTTGCAGCACCGTACCCCGGCCACAGCCACGACCCCAGCCCCAGCATGTCCGAACAGTTGCACCTGCGCCGCTAAGGACCACAGGACTTGAACGGGTTGTCGGACGGGACGCGCGCGCGCTTGTGGCGCAGTTCGGACCTGCTGTTCAGGATGTCATCGAAGCCAGCGCACGCAAGCTGCAGTTTGCAAGCCCGAACTGTATCCTGGATGCCTATTTATACCCTCCGGCCCGCGGCAAGGAGCCGCTGGTGACCTATGTCGACGCGCGCCAGCCAGATGGTCGCCCAATTGACAACGCAGCGTGCGTCGCTGCGTTGATGCGGCACAAATAATCGGTCAGTCATTCAGGCTTCAAGCGGTACATCTCCATGGCGTTCCTGCATCATCTTGCGCATGCGGGTCAGGGCTGAACGCTTGATCTGGCAGACGCGCGCGGCCCCAACGCCGAGAGCGGCACCGATTTCGTCCAGGTTCATTTCCTCGACAAAGTAGAGCTGGAGAACAAGGGCTTCCCGCTCTGCCAGTTCGGCAAGGCATTCGGCGAGGTTCTTGCGCAACTCTGCCGCTTCGAATTCGCCATCCGCTCCTGCAGCCAGATCGGCGAACCAACTGTCATGGTCCGAATAGACTTCATCAATTGAATCGATCTGCTGCGACAGGGAAGAGGCCACCTTTGCATGGTAGCTCTCGGCATCAAGACCCATTGCGGCTGCCATTTCCGCATCTGTCGCGCGGCGGTGAAGCCTGTTTTCCAATTCATCGCGAACGCGAACCAGTTCGCGCCGGCTCGCCATGCCGGAACGGCACATCCGTGCCTCACGGCGAAGATGGTCGATCATCGCCCCTCGGATGCGGGTTGCGGCATAGGGGGCGAAGGTTGCGCCACGGTCCTTGAATCCCTTGGCCGCCTCGACGAGCGAAAGCAGACCGATCTGCATCAGATCTTCGAGAGCTATAGCCGACGACATGCGGGAATGGACCTGCCAGGCGATACGGCGAACCATTGAGGCGTGAGTCCTGACCAGCGTGTCGCAATCCGGCAGCGCAGGTGCGCGGCCATAGGTCAGGGTCTCATGAACGACCTCTTGATGCAGCATCATTCTTCTCCAGATTCAAAGGGGTGTTGGCCCGGACCGCGTTGGGCGAGCGCCGCTTGGGCCCGCTGCGCGCCAATCATCGCAATCACTTCGACGGGCTTGGTTTCAGGAATTTCTAGGAAGGACAGGACCGGAATTTCTGACAATTGGGCCCTCAGCAGGCGTGAAAGGGCCGCCCGGCAAATCGGCGACGTGACAATCGCAAAACTTCTTGCCGCCATCAGCTGGGGCTGCACCGCCTCTGAAACGGCCGAAACGATGCGTGCCGCAAGATCCGGATCGAACGGCCAACTGGCGTTCGGGCCGGTGCGCACCGACTGCGTCAGCAAACTCTCGAGTTCCGGGTCAAAGGTGATGATCGGCAGCGGCATCTTGATCGGCACGATCATCTGGACGATGAGCGCACCCATCCTCTGGCGCACGCCTTCAAGCAGCGCTGCCTGATCCATATCGCGGCCGGCGAGTTCGATCATGGCTTCGGCCACTCGGCGGAAGTCCTTCAAGGGCACCCGTTCGGCCAGCAAGGCGCGGCACATGGTTGTGATCGCGGCGAGCGAATAGGGTTGCGGCGTCAGCGCCTGCGCCAGTTGCGGGAAGCTTTCCTTGAGGGCATCAACCAGGGCCTGACTGTCGTCGAGGCCGAAAAGCTCTGCCGCAGAACCGGAAATGACTCCGTTCAGATGCGTCGCAATCACGGTTGAGGCATCGACAACGGTATAGCCGGCAACGACGGCCTCGGCCCGGCGATCCGGCGTTATCCAGACAGCGTCCAGTCCGAAGCTTGGATCCTTGACGGCATGGCCCGGAATGAGGTCCAGCCCGTCGCCTGAATCGAGTGCAAGAAGCTGGTGGGCAAAGACTTCGTCCTCACCGGTGGTCACACCAGCAATGCCAATGCGATAGGCATTCGCCGGCAGCGAGAGGTCATCCTTCACGCGCACCATTGGCACCACGAACCCGAGTTCACGGGAAAGCTGGCGACGGATCCCGGTGATCCGCGCCATCAGTGGTGCGGATTGGCGGTCATCGACCATGTCGATCAGGCCGTAACCAATGTCGAGGGTGATTGGCGCCGGGTCGCTGACGTCGCGCCACTGGATCAGATGCTCGGGCTCGGGATCCTCGATGGGCGCAACATAGTCGCGCTTTGCCTTTGCGGCGCGCATGCGGGCCCAGCAAATTGTTGCCGTGATTGCTGCGGCAGAAAGGATCAGGAAATGCGGCATACCCGGCAGCACGCCGAGCAGGCAAAGAATGCCGGACACTGGCCCCCAGGCGCGGGCAGAACCAAATTCGCTGCCGATCTGGCCTGAGAGATCAAGTGGCGAGGACACGCGCGTCACGATGGCGGCTGCCGCGATCGAGAGGAGGAGTGCCGGGACCTGCGCAACCAGCGCATCGCCAATGGCGAGGAGAACATAGGTCTGTGCAGCCTGCCCAATTGCCAGCCCGTGACTGACAGTCCCAAGAACGAGGCCACCGAAAATATTGACGAACAGGATCAGCAATCCTGCAACAGCGTCACCTTTGACGAACTTGGAAGCGCCGTCCATCGACCCATGAAAATCGGCTTCGGTCGCAACTTCCTGGCGGCGGGCTTTTGCTTCGTCCGGTGTTATCAGCCCGGCATTGAGGTCGGCATCAATGGCCATCTGCTTGCCTGGCAACGCATCGAGCGTGAACCGGGCCGACACTTCCGAAACCCGTCCCGCGCCCTTTGTGATGACGACCAGGTTGATGATCATCAGAACGGCAAAGACGAAAATACCGACGATATAGTCGCCACCAATCAGGAAGGTACCGAAGGCTTCGATGACATGCCCTGCCGAGCCCGGTCCCTGGTGACCATTCACCAGAACGACACGCGTCGAGGCGACGTTGAGCGCAAGGCGGAAGAGGGTTGCCAGCAGCAACACCGTCGGGAAGGCCGAAAAGTCGAGTGGCTTGGCCGCGTTGAGGGCCACCATCAGCACCGCGAGAGAAATCGTGATGTTCACGATGAAGCCGATATCGAGCACGGTCGCAGGGACCGGGACGACCATCAGGATGACGAGCATCAGGATCGCGAACGGCAATAGCCCGCCCTTGATGGTGTCACCCCAGATGCGAAGATTGGCCTGTTCGATCATGCCGCGCTACCGCCGTCAATTCGGGAGAGGCGCTGATAAGCGCGCTCTGCAAACGCGAGCGAAAGGCTCTGCGGCATGGGTTCTATGGTGCGCATCTGCATGAACTCTTGTGAGGACTGGATATTGCTGCCGGTCCGGGTCGCCATCTGTGTGCGGACCGTGCTGGTCACAGGGAAACCCGCAGGCTGTTCATCCAGCCGCGCGGCGAAATGGGTCCGAATGGCATCAAGGCTTTTCGCGCTGCCATCAGGATTGAAGAAAATGGTGCGATTTGCCGCCGCCGCGGCGGGATTCAGTGGCGCGGCAGGCGCGTTCGGGTCTGCCCTCCATGCGGACAGGAATTGCGCGGCACCCTGCGCGCCCAGGAAGTGCGCGAGATAGAGGTCGACGGGCTCCGGTTCTTCTCCAAAGCGATTGCGCAGCATGTCGGCGTTGTCGTCGGCAAACTCCGCAGCCATCGTCGAGGAGACGTCGGGATCAAACCGCAAGCCCAGAATCTGTTCGCGCATTTGCGGATCGACAACGCGGAATTGGCCGTCCGGTCCCTTGCGGATTGCGTCGGCTGCCCATTGAAGGCCATGGTTTGCGCCATGCTGGGAAAGCGTTGCCAGCCAGGTCTGTTTGGTAAACTGGAAAAGTCCTGCTGCGCTCGATGAACTGGCTTGCGCCTCGGGATCAAGGCTGCTTTCCACGCGCGCTTGCGCCATGAGATAATCGAAGGGGACGCCCGTACGCTTTGAAGCATTGCCAATCGCAAGGCTCACCCGTTGGGGAACCGTTGGCTGAATGCCGATAGTCTGCGCTGGCATCTGGTCTTCGCTCCTTCTTTCGGAGCGAACTATGCAATGGCCGTGCCAATTCAGGCCGGGATACGCGAACCCCAAGCATTTCTGCGATTTGCGTACACATGCGGGACTGCTGCCCCACGCATCTGGTCAAGTTTTTCCATCTTTTCGCGGTTGCGGACCGCCATATAATTGACGCGGGTCTTCAGTGCCTCGGTCTGTTTCAGGGCATAGCCAACATCGGAGCGCAGCTTTTCCCCTGCGAGGATGGCACCACGCTGCCGCACCTGTGCCACAGCGCGGGCAAGGTCCTTTGTTGACTGCTCGATCCGTTCAATGTCGCGCGAATCTATGGCGTCCATAAGGGCGGCCTGGATTTCGATGATGGATTCCACGGCCGTCATGGGCGTCAGTCCGCAGTCCTGAAGAAGTCGACCATCGCGTGCGCGATGCGATCGACATCGACCGAATATTCGCCCTGAGCGATGGCCTGGCGCACCAGCGCGATCTTTACAAAGTCCACAGGCGGTCCGGCTTTCGAGAGCTCTGTGGCCAGATTTACCAGCTTGGGCAGGCTCTGGCCTGTGACGATGTCGCGCGCCGACATGGTCTCGGTGCGCGCAGCACGGGCGCCGTCATCCTTTACGGATCTGGACACCGGCCTTGTCGGCCAAAGTGTAACGGGGTCAACCATCTTACTTCCCTTTGTCATGGCCCCTGTCAGAGTGAATGCGACAGGGCTTGAAGTGGGAAACGGCAGGCCTGAAGAAAAGTTTAACGCGAAAGCGATACGGTTCCCGGTCCGGTCACAATGGCAGAGGTTTGGGTACCTGCAGCGCCGATCTTGAGGCGTATGCTGGATCCTTCAGCGCCATCGTCAAGTGCAATACCTGTTGCCGTCACGTCATAAGCGTCGCCCGAGACGCTGACTTCGACCGTGTCGCCCCTGTGCACGCTCAGCATGGCCTTGCCCTGCGCAGCGCCGATTGGAGCAATTGCAACACGCAGTCGCCAGCCAATTGAAGGACAGCGTACCGCAAGCGCATCGCTGCCGGCCCATTCTATGGTCGCTGGCTGCTGGCAGGCCGCTAGCTTCAAGCGCCGATCAAGCGGGGTGATTGCGCCACCGGGTTGACCCGGCGCCGCGCCCGTCAAGACTTCAATGCGGCTGTCCAGCCGGTCGAGGTCCTCGATCGCGTCCGCCAATGCAACGGAAGGCACCAGATTGAGAAGCAGTGCAGCAAGGGTCATGCGAACCATGGTCATTCTCCGAAAGGAATATGTCCACGCATGAGGAGCAAGGCCCATGCCAGTGGCAGAAATGCGTGAGTCTTCTTGCTTTTCGGCCAGGTCCGTCAAAATTCCGACGCGCTGCATATTTCTCTGCCTCCAAGTGATGGCGCATTTCATGAAAGGCACGCATTTCAGCCACCTTCCTGCATTTGGCACGATGATTGCTTTGATCGTGGCGGGCCTATCCCGACCTTCCTGATCGAACGTCGCCTGGCCAGATTTTTGGAGGCAGTCATGTCTGTTGGACAGTCACTATTTGGTATTCATGCGACGGCGCTGCAGCTCCGTTCGCAGCGGATGTCGATGCTCGCTTCGAACATCGCCAATGCAGCGACGCCGAACTACAAAGCCCGCGACATGAATTTTGCGCAGGCATTGCGCCAGGCCAGCGACGGCGAGTCGATTGAATCCTCGATCGAATATCGCGTGCCGCTTCAGCCCTCGCTCGACGGCAATACAGTAGAGATGTCCACGGAACAGACCGCGTTCGCGGAAAACGCACTCGCTTACCGTTCAAGCCTGTCCTTCCTGCAGGGCCGGATCGGAACGATGATGCGCGCGTTGAAGGGCGAATAACATGGCGAACCAGACTCTTTCCCTTTTCGACATCAGCGGCCGTGCAATGGCCGCGCAGCTCGTACGGCTCAATACGACCGCATCCAACCTTGCAAACGCTGGAACGATCTCGGGCTCCGAAGAAGGGGCGTTCAGGTCTCTGAAGCCAGTGTTCCGCACAATCATGGGCGAGGATGGCACGGCAACCGTGGCGATAGACAAGATTGTCTCGTCTCCAGCTGCACCCACAAAGCGCCACGATCCCTCGCATCCGCTTGCCGACAAGAATGGAGATGTCTGGGAAGCGGCCGTCGATAGCGCTGCAGAGATGGTCGAGATGCTCGAAACGTCGCGCCAGTACCAAAACAATGTCCAGGTCCTTCAAACTGCGAAGGGCCTGATGCTCGAAACTTTGAGGTTAGGACAATGACAAGCACAACCCCAGTGAACGGTTCAAACATTCCGGTCGTCCCCAAGGGTGCCGGGGCCCAGAAGCTCGACGAGACGGCGTTCCTGCGGCTCATGACGACCCAACTCAAGGAACAGGATCCGTTCAATCCGGTCGATAACACCGCGATGGTGGCCCAGATGGCTCAATTTTCGAGCGTAGCGGGGATTTCGGAAATGAACGCCTCGCTCAAGGGCATTGCCGATCAGATCAAGCAGCAGACAGCTCTGCTGACGGCCATCCAGGCCCAGAACAAGCCCACCAGCACCACAACAGGCGCATAAGGAGAAGTTTTCATGGCTTTCTATACATCTTTGTCGGGACTGAAGGGGGCGCAAGCCGATCTTTCAGCTATTTCGAACAATCTTGCGAACGTGAACTCGACCGGCTTCAAGAAGAGCCGTGCCCAGTTCGGCGATCTGTTCGCCAGCTCGCCCACGCAGAACACCCGACTGGTATCGGGTCAGGGGACGCGCCTCAACGGCATCACCCAGCAGTTCACACAGGGCACGCTGGAAGCGACGGATCGTACGCTTGACCTGGCGGTCGCAGGCGAAGGCATGTTCGTTGTCAAGGGCGATCCGCCCCGTCAGGCTGTCACCTATACGCGCAATGGCTCGTTCAACGTGATGCCCGACCGTTCGGTTCGCGATACAACGGGCGCAAAGCTGCAGCTTCTGCCAGTCGACGCAGCTGGTAACGTCACCTCGACAGCGCTTGGCTCACTCATTGATTTCAACCTGCCTACAGGCGCGCCAGGCAATCCGACTGCCGCTCTCGTCAATGTTTCAATTGGTCTGGATGGTCTGACAACAGCCACCTATGCCGATGGTTCCAGCGAGTATCTGGGCAAGGTCGCAATGGCGAGCTTCACCGCGCAGGAGGGTCTTCGTCCGGTCGGTGATGGCCACTGGCAGTCGACCGGAGACAGCGGACCGCCGACAATCGATGCCGCCACCAACGGGCCGCTTGGTTCGATCCGTTCGGGCGCCCTTGAACGTGCAAACGTCGACGTCACGGAAGAACTGGTGGCGCTCATCGCCGCTCAGCGCAACTTCCAGGCAAATGCCAAGGCGATCGAAACTGACAAGGCCATGACCCAGTCGGTCCTGAACATCAACTGACGGACTGACCCGTGGACCGGCTCATCTATACCAGCCTTACGGCAATGCGCAGCGCGCAATCCCGGCAAGCGGCGACGGCGAACAATCTCGCCAATGCCCAGACGCCGGGATTCCGTGGCGACGTTGCCGAAGCGCAGGCACTCTGGGTTCGTGGCGATGGCCTCGAAAGCAGGGCGGTGGCCTCGGAAGAGGTCATCGGCGCCGACATGCGCGCGGGTGTGGTCATGGAAACGGGCCGGGACCTTGATGTGGCGATGCAGGGCGATGCCCTGCTGGTCGTCCAGGCGGACAATGGAGAGGAAGCCTACACCCGCCGGGGCGACCTGCAGCTCTCTCAATCCGGCTTGCTGACCAATGGCGAAGGCCAGCCGGTGCTGGGCGCGCAAGGGCCAATCACATTGCCGCCTGCCGACAAGGTGATGATTGACAGTTCCGGCCGTATTTCGATCGTTCCGGTCGGTGGCGATCCTGCGCAGCCGCAGGAAGTCGATCATCTTCGCCTTGTCACGGCGACAGGCTCAAAGATCATCAAGGGACTGGACGGACTCTTCCGTATCCGCGGTGGTGGTATCCTTCCCGATGATCCGGATGCCCGGTTGCTGACCGGTCATATCGAAGGATCGAACGTGTCGGCCACCGCTACGCTCGTCCAGATGATTGAAGCCAGTCGGTCCTGGGATACGCAATTGAAATTGATCAGCAGCGCACGCGACATGGATTCGGCAGCCGCCGATCTCATGCGCCTGCCTGAATAGGAGCAAAAGTCATGTCGTCAGGTGCATTGCATGTCGCCCGTACCGGGCTCGACGCGCAGAACATGAAAATGCAGGTCATCGCGAACAATCTCGCGAACGTGAATACGACCGGTTTCAAGCGGGATCGGGCGAGTTTCGAAACTCTGGCCTATCAGATCGTCAATACGGCCGGTTCGCCCACCTCTGCGGAAAACAAATATGCCACCGGCCTCAATCTTGGCACCGGTGTGCAGGTCAAGGGCACAGCCCGGATCGAAACCCAGGGCACGCTCAACACGACTGGCAACGGCCTTGATGTCGCGATTGAAGGGGCGGGCTATTTTCAGATCCTGATGCCGGATGGGCAGACTGCCTATACGCGCGCCGGTGATTTCAGCCTGTCCGCCGAGGGTACGATTGTGACGGGCAACGGTCTGCCGATCCAGCCGCAAATCCAGGTACCCGAAGGTGCGACGTCGGTTTCGATCGGAGCTGACGGCACTGTAACAGCGCAGCTTGCGGGGCAAACCGACCCGACCGAGCTGGGCAAGATCGAAACGGCACGGTTCGTCAATCCGGCAGGCCTCCAGGCCCTTGGCAACAACCTTCTTGCGCAAACGGCATCTTCGGGTGTCGCGCAGGTTGGCGCTCCCGGATCGGAAGGGCGCGGCTCGCTTCGTGGCGGCGCGCTCGAAGCCTCCAACGTCAATGTCGTTGAAGAGCTGGTGGACATGATTGAGACCCAACGCGCCTATGAGGTCAATTCAAAGATGATCCAGGCCGCAGACGAAATGCTGAAAAATGCCAGCCAACAACTTTAGTTTTCGCGCCCGCCTGTCTTGGGCGCGGACCGGGAGGCGGGGCCAAAGTCCCCACATATTTGCCTCGCCTCCCAAATCATTCTCGCTGTTCGCGGTGTCCCTCGCGGCGCTTGGGATCGCGGCGTCGCCTGCGGCGGCCCGGCACAAGGAGCGCGCCGAAGATACAGCCTTTCGGCCCACGGCGCCTGTTGCCGCGCCGGTCGTGGTCGCCAATGGCGCGATCTTCCAGGGCGGTGCCTATGCTCCGCTTACATCCGGCGCACGCGCCTCCCAGCCAGGGGATCTCATCACCATTGACCTGGTCGAGCGCACGACTGCCAGCAAATCGAACTCTGCCACAACAGGCCGCGATGGCGGCATTGGCCTCACACCTCCCACAACCGGACCACTCAGCTTCTTCAAGCCGACCGATGTTGGTGCTTCCGGTACTCAGTCGTTCAAGGGGAAGGGGGATGCATCGCAGTCAAACGCCTTGTCAGGGGAACTCAGTGTGACTGTGGCTGCTGTTTATCCCAACGGCACAATGCTTGTCAGCGGAGAAAAGCAGCTGACGCTCAATCGCGGCGATGAACGTGTCCAGTTTTCAGGGATCATCAGGGCGTCTGACATTTCGCCAGACAACCGCGTCCTTTCCACCCGCGTTGCCGATGCGCGTATCCTCTACGTGGGCCATGGCGAAATTGCACGGGCCAGCAAGCAAGGCTGGCTGCAACGATTCTTCTCCAGAGTGAGTCCATTCTGATGGCAAGATTCTCCCCCACATTCGCGCGGACAATTACGCTGCTTGCGGCCTTTTTCTGCATGCAGTTCGCAGTTCCGGCGTCGGCCGAGCGCATCAAGGATCTGGGCCAGTTCCAGGGACTGCGTGCCAACCAATTGACCGGCTATGGCCTTGTCGTCGGCCTTGCGGGAACCGGGGACGACAGCCTCGACTATGCCACGCTCGCGATGAAGGGTGCCGTTTCGCGCTTCGGACTGACCCTGCCAGCCGGCGTCAATCCTTCGCTGAAAAACGTGGCTGCAGTCATGATCACGGCCGAGCTTCCGCCATTTGCGAAGCCTGGACAGCGTCTGGACATCACGGTGTCGGCAATGGGCAAGGCCAAGTCGCTCCGTGGTGGCACGTTGCTTATGGCACCGCTATACGGTGCGGACGGCCAGATCTATGCGATGGCCCAAGGCAACCTTGTTGTCGGTGGGCTCGGCATCGATGCCGCTGATGGCTCCAAAGTCGCAGTCAACGTTCCGTCTGCAGGTCGGGTGGACGGAGGCGCCACGGTCGAACGCTCGGTTGATACGGGCTTCACAAATGGTGATCAGCTTGTTCTCAACCTGCATGATCAGGATCTGACCAACGCAAAACTGGTGGCGGAGGCGATCAACCGGACTTTGGGCGCCGGGATAGCGCAAGCCACCGACGGCGGCTCGGTCAGTATCGCGGCCCCGCAGGGCGGACCTGCGCGCATCGGCATGATGAGCATGATCGAGAACATCGAAATCAAGCCGTCTGAACCGCCTGCTCGGGTGATTGTGAACTCCCGGACGGGGACCGTTGTGATCAATGGTGCGGTCCGGATCAGCACGGCTGCCGTAACGCACGGCAAACTGACAGTCCGTGTCGATGAAAAGCCCCGGGTTATCCAGCCGGAGCCCTTCAGCCGGGGCCAGACTGCGCTTGAACCAAACAGCGATATCAAGGTCGAGGAAGCCCGGAATCCGATGTTCCTGATGCCGAAAGGGGCGTCCCTGCAGGATATCGTCAAGGCGATCAACCGCATCGGAGCATCGCCGGGTGATCTGGTCGCCATCCTCGAAGCGCTCAAGGAAGCCGGAGCGCTCAAGGCGGAGTTGATAGTGATATGATCAAGCCCGTTTCTCCCGCGCTAGCGTCAACCGCCAAGGCACCAACCCCCGCGCTGCAAAAGGCGGCACAGGGGTTTGAGGCCGTTTTTCTTCGTGAAATGATTGGTTCGATGCGCAAGGCCAAGCTGACCGAGGATGACCTCTTCGGATCAAGCGCGACAGACAATTTCCGGGAACTGGCTGATGCAAACCTAGCAGACAGCATGTCGGGCCTTGGCCAATTCGGGATCGCCAAGATGGTTGAAGCGCAAATGGCAAAATTCGGGGTGAAGCCATGAGCGACCTTTTGAGCGTCGGTGCATCCGGGCTGCGTGCCTATGGGCGCGCCCTCTCCAATGTGGGCGACAACATAGCCAATGCGCAGACCCCGGGGTACGCCCGGCGGACCACACGCCTCGAGGAGCTCGCCGGGAACGGCGAAATGACACTTTACCATTCTGCCGGGAATGCAAACGGCGTTCGCGTCACCGGGATCAACCGTATCACCGATCAATGGCTCGTCGACGGATCGCGCGCCGCAAGTGCAGATGCAGGACAAACGGCCGCGCGCCTGCCGTGGCTGACGGCTGCGGAGGCTGCTCTCTCCCAGGGCGGGAACAGCGTCGGGACGGCCTTGACCAATCTCTTCAACAGCGCCGACCTACTTTCAGCGGATCCGACTAATACCACATTACGCTCGTCCTTTCTTGCAGCGACAGACGGCACGGCCGCCGCCTTTCAGAGAACAGCGACGGCCGTTGATTCAGCAATCGCTGGCGTCGGCACCGCCGCTGCCGGAACAGTAACGCAGCTGAATACCGATCTGGTCGCTCTGCAGAAGGTGAATGACGGCCTGTTGCGCGCGCGCGACGGCACGACCAATCAGGCGGGTCTGCTCGACGAGCGGGATCGTCTGCTGGACAGCATCGGTTCGGCGGTTCCCATTTCTGTAACCTATGACAACAAGCAGGCTGCTACCGTGACCCTTGGCGGGGCAGCTGGCCCCGTCATGCTTTCCGGTCCCGGTGGTGCGTCAACATTCAGCGTCGCCATTGCCGTTGATGGCCGGCTGACCTTTTCGCTTTCAACGGCAGGTGGCCCCGTACTGCCTGCCTCAGGCCAGCTCGCCGGCCTTTCGGATGCCGCCAGTCACCTGGCCGATCAACGCCTTGGCCTCGATGCACTCGCATCGCAGGTCTCGACCAGCCTCAATGCAGCGCACACTTCCGGTTTCGATGCCAATGGCAATCCCGGCAGCCCGCTTTTTACTTTGGGAGCAACCGGCGCGGCTTCGCTTGCTGCCGTTGCCCTTGCCCCCGATCAGGTCGCTGCGGCCGACGCCACAAGCGCCAACGGCAACCTCCTTTCGCTCTCAGGATTGCGCGGCAATGCAGGCGTCGAGGCCGGATGGGCCGCGCTTGTGGCAGCGCAGAGCCAGTCAGTATCGACCGCGCGGGCGGAAGACGCCGCAGCATCCTCAAGGCGTGATGGTGCGTTTGCAGCGCGTTCCGAAATGAGCGGTGTCGACCTCGACCAGGAAGCGGCCGATCTGCTGAGATTTCAGCAGGCCTATGCCGGTTCTGCACGCGTGATCCAGACTGCCCGCGAAACGCTTGAATCCATTCTCAACATCTTCTGATCGGACCGAACATGATTAACGCCGTCGGCAGCCGCATGATGATTGAAATCAATCGCCAGAAGTCGCTTGCGCGTGCGGTCTCGGACACCCAAGTTTCGATTTCGACGGGCAAGAAGATTCAACGTCCCTCGGACGATCCGGTTTCGGCTGCCCGCGTGGACGTGATTGGACGCGCTCAGGCAAACAGCAAGGCCTGGGAAACCAATCTGGATACCGGACTGTCGCTCAATAGTCAGGCGGATACAGCCGTGACCGGCATGGCCGACCGCATGGCACTTGCTCGTGAACTGGTTCTGGCAGGCTCAAATGGCACGTTGGCACAGACAGACCGGAACTCGATAGCGACGCAGCTCGACGGGATAGCGGACGAACTTGATGGGCTTGTCACGCGCAAGTCCGCAAACGGCCAGCCCCTGTTTGCGCCGGGAACCGCACTGAGTGTGCGTTATGACGAGAATACGGTCTTCGCCCCTGTACCGTCACAAGCGCAGGTATTCGATGTAGGTGGCGTATCGCTCTCGCAAATGGTCCGTGATGCTGCAACAGCACTTCGCAGCGGCTCTGCTCCGGCGATAGGTGCTTCACTCACGACGCTGGATGCGGGCGTCACGAAAACGGCCGACGCGCTGGGCGACATTGGTCAACGGGGACGGCGCCTGCAATCGCTGCAGGAAGCTTCGCGCGCGCACGATATTGATCTTGCTTCCGAACGGACTGACCTTGAAGCCACGGATATTTCGGAAGCAGTTGCCAAGCTTAATGCCCAGACTCTGACGCTGGAAGCCGCTCAGGCCGCGTTTGCACGGATCAACCGGCGCACGCTGCTCGATATACTTTCCTGACGCAAGTTTTCCCGTCCTCTGCCGTTCTTCAACCTGTGGCACATTCGGCCAAACGGGTCGCGTAAGTCAGGGATGAAACAGGCACATTCATGTTCGCAGCTATCGGTATAATTGTTCTGCTCGTCATGGTGTTTGGCGGCTTCGCCTTTACCGGTGGCAACCTTGGCCCGGTGATGGAGGCCCTTCCGCATGAAATGCTGATTATCGGCGGTGCTGGTCTCGGCGCGTTGATCATCGGAAATTCGTCCAAGGAACTCAAAGCCCTGGGCAGTGTCATGGGCAAGATCTTCAAGGGCCCAAAGTACAACCGTCAGGATTATCTCGACTGCATCTTTCTCGTGTCCCGGCTCATGAAAATGCTTCGGACGGAAGGTCCTGTTGCGGTTGAACCGCATATCGAGGATCCAGCATCGTCAAGCGTCTTTGCCGAATATCCCAAGCTGCTGAAGGACACGACGCTTATTCATCTGATTGCCGATACGCTGCGTCTTGTTGTTGTGTCGTCGGGAACGCTCGACCCGAATGCGGTTGAGGACGTGATGGACAATACGATCAAGAACCATGTGCATCATACCGAACAGCCTGCCGAAACACTGCAGACGCTGTCAGACGCTCTGCCGGCACTGGGCATCGTTGCGGCGGTGCTCGGCGTCGTGAAGACCATGGGTTCGATCGACAAGCCCCCTGCAATCTTGGGCGGAATGATCGGGTCGGCGCTGGTCGGAACCTTCCTGGGCGTCCTGCTCTCGTACGGCCTCGTCGGACCGTTTGCCAACCGTGCAAAGCAGGTCATTGCTGCGGATGCTGCCATCTATCATGTGGTCAAGCAGATCATTGTCGCTTCGCTGAATGGTCATCCGCTGCCGCTGGTGATAGAGGCTGCGCGGTCCGGCATCGAGCACAGCAACCAGCCAAGTTTCGCTGAAGTCTTCGACGGCATGCGGGGACGCTGATGATCGAACGTCCCAATATGCCGCGACCGATCATCGTCAAAAAGGTGTATCAGGTTAAACACGGCGGCCACCACGGCGGTGCGTGGAAGGTTGCCTACGCCGATTTTGTGACTGCGATGATGGCGTTCTTCCTGCTGATGTGGCTGCTCGGTGCGACCACGGAAAAGCAGCGCAAGGCCCTTGCAGACTATTTCTCGCCGACACTGGTTCAGAAAAAGGAAGAGAGTGCAGGGTCCAACGGCATGTTCGGCGGCGCTTCTTTGACCGACCCTGATCACTATCCCCACAGGGCATCGCAAACGGGAACCCGTTCTCTGACCATCCCAAAGGATGCCAAGGGTGGCCCGAAATCGACGTCGTCAAAGGCGGATGACGAGGCCCGGTTCGCATCCATGAAGCAGCTGCTTCAGGCCCGCCTCAACAACAGTCCGACAATGCGCCGCTATGCCCGTAGCGTCAGACTGGTCGAGACCTTGGAAGGCCTTCGCATCGATCTGGTCGATGACGCCGACTTTGCCATGTTTCTCGTCGGCACGGACCAGTTGACGGCGGAAGCCTCCAGCCTGGTCGGTATCGTAGCGCAGGTCATAAACGAGGTGCCAAATGCGGTTGTCGTCCGCGGACATACGGATGCCTCCCCCTATACGCGCAACCAGAATCTCAGCAATTGGTCGCTGTCTTCTGCACGGGCAGAGGCTACGCGGCGCGCGCTTGTCTTGCAGGGCGTGGATGCCCGGCGCTTCTCCAGAATAGAAGGGGTCGCCGATCGCGAACCGTTCAACCCAATGGACCGCTTTGATCCGCGTAATCGCAGAATGTCCGTGACACTGGGGTGGAGCATGCAGGCGATGCAAAAAAATGAAAGCATCGATAATGGAAGCAATTCAGCAAATTCGCAGATCATGATGCGAAAATGAACTATAAATTCGCGGTATCAGGGATAAATCGGTCAGTATAGTTCGATAGTGGATTTAGATAGTTCGATAATTGAATTTAATGTTGAACCAAGATCATTTGAGTAATTAGAGTAGTTTACCCAATATTAACCAGGAATGTCTCAACTCGAGGTATCAATTCTCAAAAAGAGATGGTTGATCACTTGGGGGCTCAAATGGCGGTTGCCGAAAAAATAAAGCAGGTTTCAAACGAAGTCGGTCCGATGATTGTTGGGCAATCTGACACGATTGCCTCACTGCGGGACATGATTTCGCGCGTTGCGAGGGCATCCGTTCCAATTCTGCTGAATGGTCCGTCAGGATCCGGCAAGGAAATGGTTGCAAGATCGATCCACGCCATGAGCGATCGGGCAGACAAGCCGTTCGTCGCCATCAATTGCGGGGCGATACCCGTTGACTTGATTGAGTCCGAGCTCTTTGGCCATGAAAAAGGGTCTTTTACCGGTGCAGCAATGCGCAGGATCGGACGTTTCGAAGAGGCGGACGGGGGAACGCTCTTCCTGGACGAAATCGGCGACATGCGGTTCGACATGCAAGTCAAATTGCTCCGTGTCCTGGAGGAAGGCATTATCACCCGTGTAGGAGGCAACGGCACACTCCCCGTTGATGTGCGCATCATTTCGGCAACGCACCAGGACCTGTCTGTTGCGATTGATGAAGGCCGCTTCCGAGAGGATCTCTATTTCCGCCTTGGTGTCATTCCCGTTGACGTTCCAAGCCTCGCCAGCCGCGCGGAAGATATCCCTCTTCTCATCAACCATTTTCAGGAAAAGGCCCCGCTCACTGCAAGGGCGCGTTTCGATCCGTCAGCCCTTTCGCGCCTTATGGACCATGAATGGCCGGGCAATGTGCGTGAGCTGCGCAACGTCGTAGAGCGGGCAAACATACTTTATCCAGGTGAGATGATCGGTGCGCGAGAGGCCGAACAATTGCTTGGTCGGGCACCACATCGAATTTCTAAGCCGGCACCAGCTCTCCAGCTTGTCGGGACAGAACCCGAGCCGGCCGCGCAAAGCGCCGCACCGATGCCTGTCGACCTAAAGATGCTGCTTGAGACAATGGAACTCGAACGTATCCAGATGGCTCTGGATAATGCCGACGGTGTGATTTCCGAAGCCGCGCGGCTCCTGACCCTGAAGCGCACGACCTTGATCGAGAAAATGCGCAAATATGGTGTTGATCGCAGCTGCTAAACTCAATGCACATTTTGTAGCTCGCTGAAGCCAGGCTGCGGATCATTCGATATCTGTCACAATAAGTCGGCAACCCGGCAGGTTCGATGCATCAGGTTCGATGCACTTTCGTTCTTTAGGCTTCAAGGGACGCAATACCTGACTTTCAGCACCCTTGCCGGTGCGAATAATGACGGGCCGCAGGATGCGGGCCGAGGCTTGAGCAACAGCTTGCGTCGGTGTTCCCTTGGCCATTTCCGGGAAGCCCAGCCAGGCGATCAAGGCGCATAGCGATAGGATAAGTGTGGCCCTCATCCGCCAGCCCCTGGCTTCAGGCTACCAATGCTCGCCAGGACTCCGCGATATTCGCGACACCGGCGCGAACTTCATTCAGCTTCTCAAGGTCGTTGGGAGTATTGGCGAGCTGCCGCTGCATGGCTCGGTAAATGCCGCACAATGTTGTCGCAAGGGTTCCGCCACGATCGAAATCGAGCCCAGCCTCCAGAGCTGCCAGTATGGATTTCGCGCGCGCCATTTGTGAGTTGGCGGCAATTTCCTGGCCGTTTTCGCGCGCACGGATTGCTCCATCCAGCGCGTTCTGCAGCTCTTCATACAGAATGGAAACAAGCCTGTGCGGGCTTGCCCCTTCCATGCGACTGCTGAGGTCAAGGACCTGATAGCGGTTGCGAGCGCGCAGCGGATTTGGGGGAGAATACACCAGTCAGATCCGTCAATTTTTCTGGTTGCTCCACAGCGTAATCTGCTGTGAGAGATAGCTTTGCGTGGCTTTCAGCGCGGCGATGCGAGAGTCCATGCCGCTGAATTGGCGTTTGAGCCGGTTCTTGTAGGCGGTCTCATGCGCTTCCATCTTGGTGCGGGCGTCCGCGATCAGCTGGCTTTCCTTTTGCAGGCGGCTTGTGACCGATGCCAGAACGCCGCCCGTTGCAGTCGCTGCATCCTTCAATGACTTGAGTGTTTCGGAAAGCCCCGGGTCCGTTATCACCGTATGGGTTGCGTCCCTGGTTGGGCTGAAGAGCGCTTCGACCGCATCGGGATTTGCCGCCAATGCAGCCTCGAATTTGGCGGAGTTGAAACTGATCGAGCCGTCCCGATTGGTGAAGACCCCCACACCAGTGAGGCTGTTGATCTGAGGATCACTTGTCACGGCTTTTGATATCAGAGCCGTCAATTGCACCTCAAGCGCGCGAAGAGACTGGTCCCCGCCGGTGGTCGTGCGGGCGGTTGCGAGGTCCTTCTTGAGCGTGTTGTAAACCGAGACAAAATCGCTCAGCGTTTGTCTCAAGGCCTCGGTCGGGCGTGCACCCGTGATGGCAATGGGGGCGCCGGGCGCGGCCTTTTTGAGAGTCAGCGTTATGCCTGGGAAGACATCACTGAAGCTGTTTTTTGCGCGCGTATAGGCAATGCCATCGACCGTGAATTGCGCATCCTGGGCAGCCTGAGCAAGTGTGAGGCCCGTGCCGGTTCCCGGATAAGCAAAACGGCCGAGAGCCGGGTCTGCTCCGACATCGGGTGTGAGAGTGAATGCGCCCGCAGCGCCAGATTGGCCCTTCAAGACGATGCGCGAACCATTCCCGTCCGTGATGATGTTTGCCGTGACTCCGCTTGCTGCCGTGTTGATGGCGGCAGCAAGGCCAGTCAGGCTGTCATTTGTGGCGCCAATGGTAATTGTGAAGCTCTGTGCGCCCACGGTCAGCGTCATTGTACCTTGACCGACTGTGTCGGTCGCAGCGGGAAGGTATGCGGAATAGACCGTTTGCGATTTGGCGAGCTGCTGGACGCTGATTTCGGCCGACAAGTTTCCGGCGCGGACGCCCGGGGCAGCGACCGCCGAAAGGGCCGTCTGGTCTGCCACATTGGGCTGAGACTGAAGTGTGCCGCCGGCAACGAGCCCTGCAAATGTGGTCGAAAAACTCTCCAGATCGGACCGCGCCTGAGCGACGGTGCTGATCTTCGCCTTGTTGGCACTTGCTCGCGTGTCGAACTGTTCGACCTTTGGATCCCGCGATGCTGCAGCCAGATCCTCGACGAGTTTTACGGTGTCGATACCCGAGCCTGCGCCGAGCGCAGATGCAATTGATCCGATCATGAGCAGTCGCTCCCTTTGTAGAGAAGAACGGCAGCAAGGGCATGGAGTTTAGCTGGCATCGCGCACTCCATTTTCATCGAACTGCTTATCTGACGGGACTTCGATCTTTGGTGGAGCAATGCCTTCGGCCAAGGCGCGATCAATGTTGAAGACAAACGCAAGGATCGTTGCGACTGCGACGTACAAATCCTCGGCAATGGTCTGCCCCGCGCGCGTGGTGAAATAGATTGCACGCGCCAGTTGCGGATATTCAAGCGTGGGCACGTTGTTTTCGGCAGCGAGGGACCGGATCGCGAGTGCTGTTTCGCCGCGGCCTCGCGCCACGACCATCGGTGCAAAGTCCTTTTTGGGGTCATAGCGCAAGGCAACCGCAAAATGCGTCGGGTTGGTGAGGATGACGTTGGCTTCGGTAACGGCCTTGCGGGCCGAACCAGTCAGCAAGGATTGCTGCTTTTGGCGGATGGCCTGCTTGAGCTCTGGCGCACCTTCTGTCTGTCGCATTTCCTCTTTGACTTCCTGGCGTGTCATCCGGAGCCGTCCGTTACGGCGAACGATCTGTACGGGCACATCGATCCCCGCAATCAGGGCCAGCCCCAATGCGAGCCAGAGGACTGCCTTGACCGTCATGTGGCCAAGTGTGTTGGCGGCCTCGCGCATGTCCTGGGCACCGAGACCCATGATATGGCGCATGTCATGCGACACCAACCAATAGCCAAGCAGCCCGAGCACGGCTGCCTTTGCCAGCGCCTTTGCGAGTTCGACCAGGCCATTGAGGCCAAAGATGCGACCGAAGCCGCTGATCGGATTCAGCCGATCCCCCTTGAACGCAATGGCGCCAGACCGAAATCCCAGCGAGCCCAGCATGGCCGGCGCACCTACGGCCGCGAGCATGGTGATGCCAAAAAGGAGGGCGAGTGGGATGAGTGTGGTGCCAACCAGACGCGTGGTCAGTGTCGCGGGATCAAAGACGGTAACATCGCGATTGTCGAATGACAGGCCCATCGTGAGGAGCCTGCTGCATTCGTGAATGAACCAGGGGCCGGCGAATACAAGCCAGGCTGCTCCCCCAAGCATGACTAGCGCAGTGCCCAGTTCGCGTGACTGGAGAACGTCGCCCTTGCGCGCCGCATCGGCCCGGCGCTTTTGTGTAGGAGCCTCAGTCCTCTGGTCGCGATCGGCTCCCTCAGCCATGTGTGCTGCCCTGCGAAAGGGTTTGCGACATGTCGAGCCCGGCCCTCAACGCGTTGGCTATCGAATCGGCCATGACCGGCGCAGCCATCGCAAGCAGGACAAGGCCGACGAGCAGGGTTGCCGGAAGGCCGACGGCGAAGAGGTTGAGGGTGGGGGTTGAGCGTGCCACCATTGCCATGACCAGCTGAACAAGGATCATCGCGAAGCCGACCGGCAAGGCAATCGAAAGACCTGCCGCGAAAACAAGCCCGCCGAACTGCACCAGTCCGCCTATTGCCTTGGCCGACAGCCAGGCATGGCCCGGCGGGAGCGCGCGATAGCTGTCCACGATGATGCCGATCAGCGTCAAATGGCCGCCGAAGCCGAGAAACAGGAAGAGGCCCATCATTGAAAGCAATTGACCGATGGCCGGGCTTGCCGGACCGCCCAGCGGATTGGCCATGGCCGCAAAGCCCAGGCCCATTGTGTTACTGATGGCCTCGCCACCGAGCATTGCCGCCGAAAATCCGATCTGGACTGCGAAGCCGAGTGCGAGTCCGGCGATGACTTCAGGTAGCACCAGCATCAGTCCGTCGAAAGAGACGATACCATTGGCAGGCAATGCCATCCCGGACACCGCAGCAGCCGGAACGCCAATGGCCAGTGCCAGAACCAGCCTGACTTGTACTGGCACCTGAGGCGCGCCGAAAATTGGAGCGGCGAGGAACGCAGCGCCAGGCCGGATCATCGCCAGCATCCAGATCAGCAGTTGCTGTTCCAGCCCTGCAAACCCGGCAGGCATTATCTTACGATGTCCGGAATGCGGGCGAAGATTTCGCGGGTGAAGTCCGCAACAAGGATCATGATGCTGCCGCCGAAGACAGCAAGACAGATGGCGACCACGATGAGCTTGGGGACGAAGCTCAGGGTCTGCTCGTTGATCGAGGTTGCGGCTTGCACCATGCCCAGAATGACGCCGGCGACGAGCGCCGGAATCAGGATCGGGGCAGCGCCAAGGGCTAGGACCCACAAGGCTTGCTGCGCAACGCCAATGAAATAGTCTGCTTCCATGGCGCTATCCGTTGAACGAAGAAGCGAGGGATCCCATCGTCAGGGCCCAGCCATCGACCAGCACAAACAGCAGCAGCTTGAAGGGCATCGATATGATCGACGGGGATAGCATCATCATGCCAAGCGACATGAGGGCCGAGGCCACAATGAGGTCGATCACCAGAAAAGGCAGGAAGATCAGAAAGCCGATCTGAAAGGCTGTCTTGAGCTCGCTCGTCACAAAGGCCGGCAGAAGGATCGAAAAAGGCACGTCCGCAGACTTCTCGAACTTTGGCGCCTTGGCGATGTTTGCAAACATGCTGAGATCAGATTTTCGCGTTTGCTTCATCATGAAACCGTGAAGAGCAGTGCCTGACCGTGCAATGCCTTCCTCCAGTGTCACTTCATTTCGGCCATAAGGCTCGACCGCCGTCTTGTTGATCTGGGTAAGGACGGGCTGCATGACAAACATCGAAAGAAAGAGGCTCAGTCCAACCAGAACCTGGTTCGGAGGCGTCTGCTGCAGGCCAAGGGCCTGGCGCAGGATCGAAAGCACGATGATGATCCGTGTGAAGCTGGTCATCATCAGGATGAGTGACGGCAGGACCGTCAACAAACTCATCAGCAACAGGACTTGCAGCGACAAGGAGAGCGGCTTGCCGTCTCCGGCAATTGTCGTCAGTGCCTTGTCGAGTCCGGGCGTGGTTTGTGCCAGGGCTGGACTTGCAGTCAGTGCAAGAGCCAGGCCCACGGTTCCAGCGAATACGAGTGCCTTACGCACCTGCATTCTCCCGTGTGTCCTCGGCGAGCAAGGTGATCTGTGTGCGCGTCACGGCAATCAGGACCTCGCGGCCTCCAAAGGCGACGACGGCCAGCTTGCTGCCCGGGCCAAGCGGAAGGACGTCGATCATCTGCGCGGCGCGGACCGACCCACCTTGCATTGGAAGGCCCATCTGGGCTTTGCGCCACAGCCAGAGGGACCCCCAGGCGAGCCCCCCGATCATCGGAACGAGGATGAAGAGGCGCAGGATATATTCGAACATCAGGACCTCCGCTCCAGGCCTGCGAAACGCCGTCCGGCGCTGACGACTTCTGAGATCCGGACACCATATCGGCCATCCATGTTCACAATTTCGCCCTTCGCTATAAGCGTCCCGTTGGCGAAGATATCGAGTGCGTCATTCGCCTGACGATCCAGTTCGATGACACTGCCTTCGCCAAGGCTCAGCAGATCTGCCAGCCGCATTGACGTTGAACCGACTTCCACCGAAATACGCAGGGAGACGTCGGAAAGAAGGTCGAAGTTATGATCGGGCCTGACGGAGGCAAATCCCCCATCTGAGGTGCGTGGCGCTTCGGACATGTCACTCATAGGATGCACTTCCTTCTTCAATGCGTTCGATTTTGATGGCCGTCCGGCCGTTGGAGTCTCCAACGCTGCCGCGGGCAAAGACACGGCCGGCAACGGTGACGGGAACCTGGTTAGGCAAGCAGACAGGAATGATGTCCCCTGGTTGCAGTGTCAGTAATTGCGAAAGTGGCAGCTCAGGCCGGGCGAAGATGGTCCTGACAGGCAGGCGCACCTGCAGAACGGCATCCGAAAGATTGGATTGCCAAACTGGATCGACTTGCGCGGCTTCTTCCGCATCGGGCGCTGCAACGAGCTGCGGCACGGCACGCAGCATCGAAAGCGGGAAGACCACGTCGATGGCAATTTTCTTGCCGTCCATGCTTTCCGCAGTGAAATGCTGGACAGCCACCTGATGTGTATCGGGAACCAGCGTGGGTTGCGAACCGCTGTGATCGACCTTGGCGACCACCGGATCAATCTTGACCATTTCCGCCCATGCTGCAGCCAGCATTGGGGTGACCAGCGCCCCAAGTTTGGTAAAATAGCGCTCTTCGGCTGCGCTCAGTTCCTTGCGTGGACTTGGGAGAGTGCCGTCTCCACCATAGAAGCGGTCGACAAGCTCACTGATATAGGGCTGCGGAACAGCAAGGAGCATACCGCCCTTGAGCGGCGCCATGCGGAAGCGGCATACCGCATGTGGAATGCTGGCCCGGTCGCGCCATTCCGCAAAGGTGGTAATTGTCGTTTCGCCACAAACAACCTTCGTGCCGATGCCGCCATTCGAACCGATTACGTCGGCAAGGCCAAAGGCAAATTGCGATCCGACCCGCTCGAGGCCCGGAAATGCCAAGGTCTCGTCACTAGCTCGAAAGAGTGTTGCCGGTGTCGTCGGCGGTGATGCAGTTTCAGTCTTCACTGGATCACCAGATTCGTGAAATAGACGTTGTCGATGCCGCCGAAGCCTTCCTTTTCGCGCAGGACCTGATTGATTGCTCTGGTCAACTGGCGCTGAAAAAGTTGGCGACCCTCCGGTGTTGAAAGGACAGTTGAGTCCTGAACCGAGAGCGTCATCAGCACGGCTGAGCGGATCGGAACGATCTGGCGCTTGATGTTCGCTATGACACGGCTGTCATAATATGTTGAGAGGCTGATACCGAGCTGCGCGAACCCGCTGCCGTCGGAAAGATTGGCAGTGAATTGCTGTTCGATCGGGAAATAGGTGACCTCATATTTACGAGGGTCGACGGGAGCGCGATCATTGGCGACGGAAACTGTTCCGATTTTGGGCGCCGGCTCTTTCTCTTCTCCACCTTCCGAGCTCTGCTCTTCTGGCTCCTCGCTCCGCAAGACCAGCTTCGGTCGATTGGGATCTTCCTTTTCTTTAGCCTCTCCCTGACCAATACCAGCATAGATGCCGGCGCCAGCGCCGACACCTACCAGAACGGTTGCAGCGAGACCCAACACGATCAGCTTCTTGGCCTTGCCAGGTTTTTTGCCTTCGCCGCCTTTGGCTGCTGCTTCCTTCTTTGTACTCATGCCCCGTCTCCGTTCTTACGCGTATCGACCGTCGCGCTGCTCCGGTTCGGGCACGTCAACGGTCTCATTGGATGAAAGAAATGTCTCGATCAGCGGCGCTTGGCGCGTATAGCCTTCCTGGCCGGGCGACTGCCGCGTATCGCCAGAAAACATCTGCATGTCGGCCAGCTTGACGCCCTGCGCGCGAATTTCATCCGCCAGGCGCGTCTGGGCCGAGGAGAGGATCGCTGTCGCGCCATCGCTTTCGGTCCGGATACTCAACGACAAACCATTGTGCGACCGCGATACGTCCACATCGAGGCGGCCGAGCTGGTGCGGCATCAATCGGAAAGACAGTCGGTCAGCATTGCCCGCCGTACTGGCAATGTCATGAGCAAGCTCACCCAGCCACTGTTCATTGCGGATAAGATCCAGCTGCCGTTCGACAACTGTTCCGCGCGCCGGGGCATCGGCAGGCGCAATTGCGGCGCCCATGTGCGTCACTTTGTTTACTGGATCTGGCGTGCTGGCTTGGACTTGCAGTTGTGCCGGGTCGATCTTTGCATCTGCCAGGCCAACTGCGATTTCAGCGATCCTGGTCGCGCGAAGAGGAGCGACCTTGGAACCGGATGCCAGTTGTCCATGCGAACTCAGGAGGGACGGAGCCGCATTTCTCAATTCCTGCTGGTCTGACTCATCTCCCTCGATCTCGCGCTCATCCACAAGGACGGGTTTCTGCAACACGACTGGCGTGATTGCATCGTCAAGGGATTCTGGCGTTTCGACCAACGGCAAAGGGTCGTGTGCGGTAGTATTGTTGCCAATGGGAGCCTGCGCGGCACCAGTTTGCGATGCCATTCCTTGGCGGGGCTGACTGTTTATGGAGAGTTCGCCCTTGGCCAGTGGCGGTGATGCCGGCGGAGCAACAGCATTCAAGTCTGCTGCCAGCGGCAAAGCAATGAGTTCAACTGTGGTCTGTGCGATTGTGGATGCCCACGGTGCAGGCTGCGGAGCTTCGTCTGCTTCGGTTTCGCCAGAGCGTTCATCCAGCACGGGTCTGCCATCGTGGCGCGATTCTTTACGTTCGCTGCGCGCTAGGTCTGCCTGCGCACGGATCCTTGTTGGTTCGATAATGGCAGTCGGCATGGGATGGGGTTCAGCCGACTTTTCCGGTTCTTCGGCCGCTTGCGGTGCAGGCGTCAGCCGCGAGACCAGAGCGTCTGCCTTTGCGATCGCCGCCAGCGCGCTGACCGGCTCAACCTTTTCAGGTGCTGCAGGACTTTGGAGCGCGGCAGTCGGGATGGCGTCGCCCGTTGCCGTTTTCAGCTCAGGTGCATCACCATCAACTGCCTTGCTGTCCAGCAGCGCAGCAAAATCGTCTGAAGATGAAATGCCAGCCAGAGCTGCAAAAGGAGTTAGTGCGGGCGCCGCAGGCTGCATTGGGCTGAGATCAAAGTTCATTTTGCGCCTCCCAGAGCCGACTGCCGTTTCCGAAATGGCCGGTTTGCATCCGCGCGTCGGGTCTGCTCATAACTTTCGCTGCGCAAAGCCTGCTCGCGCAGCTTTTCCGCACCTTCTTCGCGAGTCTTTGCAGCAAGCCTTTCCGCTATCGAGCGGACCCTATCATGCTCGGCGCCTCTGATTGGCGCTGCAAGGTCGCCTTTGGCAGCATCGAGCCGCAGGGCCATTTCAGCCATCGACTTCAATGCAAGGCCTGTCGTGCGCTCGGCATCAGGCTTCAACGATGCTCTGAGTCCTGAAATTCGACCGGAAATGCGATCAAGATTTGCAAGTGCGGCTTCGGCATTTGCGAGCTTGGCGCGGGCAACGCGGTGCTCCATCTGGCGAACGCGGACGATGCGCGAGCGACGTTCGGCAAGGCTTGTCATGCACCAAATCCTGAAATCAGTTCCGAGCGCGAGCGATCAAAGCTGACGGTCTCCGAGGCTCCCTGCCGCAGAAAGCCAAGCATGTCCGCGCGTCGGTTGATGGCTTCATCAAGGGCTGCATCATTTCCTGGGGCATAGGCACCCATCAGGAGCAGATCACGATTTTCTTCATAGAGTGACCAGAGTTGCCGGAAGCGGGCCGCAGCAACCGCATGGTCCTGATCGATCACATCGACCATTGTTCTCGAGAGCGAGCGCGAGACGTCAATTGCTGGGTAGATTCCCTGTTCGGAAAGGCTGCGCGACAACACGATGTGACCATCGACAATTGCGCGTGCTGCATCGACAACGGGATCGTCATTGTCGCCGCCGTCAGCCAGGACGGTATAGATGGCAGTGATTGAGCCTCCTGTTACGCGATCAGCCCCCGCGCGCTCGACGAGCCGGGGAATGATGCCCAGAGCCGAGGGTGGATACCCCTTCATCGTGGGCGGTTCGCCGAGGGAAAGGCCGATTTCGCGCTGCGCATGGGCCACTCGTGTCAAGCTGTCGATCAGCAAGAAGACATTCTTGCCGTCATTGCGAAAATATTCGGCAATGGCCGTCGCGCGCATCGCGGCCCGAAGCCGAAGCAGAGGCGGGTGATCAGCCGGAACTGCAACAACAGCCGTACGCGCGCGCATGGACGGTGTCAGTTTTGTTTCGAGAAAGTCGCTCACTTCACGGCTGCGTTCACCGACCAGCCCAACGACCATGACGTCGCATTCAGCGCCAGCAAGCATTTGGCCCATGAGGACCGACTTGCCGACGCCGGACCCTGCAATGATGGCTACGCGCTGTCCTTGGCCAATTGTCAGCAGGCCATTGATGCTGCGCACACCCATGTCGAGTGCCCGTGTCACGCGTCCGCGTTGCAGCGGGTTGGCGCGTCGACCAGCGAGGGGCCATGAGAACCGGCTTGTGATCGGACCGCGCCCGTCGAGCGGGTCGCCGTGTGCATCAACCACACGCCCAAGCAAGCCTGAACCACAAGTGGCGAGCCCGCCATCGCCATCCGGCAGAACGCGGCTCCCGGCGACATAGGGGACGTCGCCATCAAATGGCAGGATGATGCTGCGATTGCCGCGAAAGCCCACCACCTCGCCGCGCACCGGCGCGTGCGCGGTTGAAATGACTTTCGCTGTTGATCCCAGGGGCTGCCCAAAGCCTTCGACCTCGAGCATCAGCCCCTCGTGTGCAACGAGTGTTCCGACGCGCCGCGGGGCTGCCGATGCAATATTTGTCTGGCTGATAAGTGCCTCAGCCGATCTCATCAGACGGCTGCTCATGCGCCTGGCTCCGACAGGCAGAGCTCGCTGCGGAGTGCTTCGAGATAAAGCGATGTTCCATGCTCGATCCACCCGGCCGAGCAATCGATCCGCAGATCGCCACGCGGGAGAGACGGGTCGCCGACAATGGTCAGGTTTGTTTCGAGGCCATCCAGCAATTTGATGTCTTCCGGATTGACGCACAAGGTCCGAGCATTGTCGCATTCGGCTACTATGGCAGCTGCCGCGTTCGCGCGGCGAGCCAGGCAGTCGCGATCAACATTGACTTGACCCACTATGTCCGAGACCAGCCGATAGACAGTTTCTCCAATCAGCAGGGCAAGTTCTTCGCTGGGCTCAGGTCGCAAAGCATTGGCTTTTTCTAGAAGCGACAGAAGTGCGGTTCGTTCGACAGAAAATGCTTCTTCGCTCGCCCTGCGGCCATTCTCAAAGCCGAGGCCATAGTCATCTACGGCACTCGAGTGATCATCCATGGAGGCGTGGCCTTGTGCGCCGTCACCGGCGACATGCACGCTCGCCCGTGCGAAACTGCTGGGGACGAAGCCGTTCCGGGGCAAGGCGGCCGCGGCCACCGGAATTGAACGGAAATCCGTGTCAGACATAGTCTTCACCCGGACCGCCCAGCATGATCGTACCTTCGGCCGCCATTTGGCGAGCCATGGCGATAATGGCCTTTTGCGCTTCCTCAACCTCGACGCGCTTGACCATCCCGCGCTCTTCCATCTCGTCGCGAATTGTCTGGGCTGCGCGCGCTGACATGCAAGCGAACATGCGATCGACAAGCGCAGGCTGGGCGCTCTTGAGTGCAAGCGTGAGGATGGCTGAATCCACGGTGCGCATCAGGGCGCCCAAATTCTTGTCGTTGAGATCCATGAGATTGTCGAAGACGAACATCTCATCCTCGATCTGCTGGCCCAGCATCTTGTCGCGCTTCTTCAGGCCCTTGAGGACGCGTTCGCCATCGGCCTTGGCCATCTTGTTCATGATGCGGGCGGCGTCTGATCGCCCACCGAGGCTGACCTTTGGTTTGGACTGCCGAATATCGCCCACCCGGCTCAAAACATCTTCAAGTTCTGCGATTGCATCGCTGCTTACGGAACCAAGGCGTGCAGCCCGCATAACCAGTTCCGACTGCAGTTCGTCGCTCAGGCACGCGAGTGCTTCTGCCGCAACATCCGGATTGAGCGACGCCACGATGAGCGCGCCAACCTGGGGATGCTCATGTGTGAGCAGTTTTGCGATCGCTGGCACTTCCATCCAGCGCAGGGTTTCGAGGGATTTCACGCTCTCTCTTGGTGCGACTGAGCCCAGTACATTGTCTGCGCGCGCAGTTCCCAGCGCCTGGGTGAAAACCTTGCGAATGTGCGGTGCCGCACCTACCGCCAAGGATGAAACCTGACGCGTTCCGCCGATAAAGCGATCCAGGGCTGCTTCGACTTCTGTCTCGCTCGCGTCCGCGACCGCATACATCGCCTTGCCAAGTTCCCGAACTTCTTCCGGCCCAAGTTCACGCATGATCGCCGCTGCTTCTTCATCGCCGAGCAGCATCAAGAGTATCGCGGCCGCATAGGGACCCTCGACCGACGGCGAACGAAGTGCGCCTTCTTCTTCCTGAAGCTCTGCCAGATCAGCCATCTGCGCGTTCCTGCACGAGCTGGCGAACAACCAGCGCAGCGCGCGCTGCATCCTGCTTCACGAAATTCCGGACGAGCGATGCGCGCTCTTCATAGCTGGGAGCCGCCTCGATCATTTCGAGCGTCACATTGCGCATGGCGCGGTTCGAAGAGCCGGGAGCGGTTGCGCCAAGCAACTTGCGCTCCAGATCCGCCTCTTCCTTTGCGGTTTCTGCCTTTTCCTTCAACATCCGAAGTAATGGGCGACCGATGAAAAGCAGGACGAGTAGCGCAACAATTGCGCCACCAGCCTGTCTTAGGCCAACCATTATAAGAGGATTGTCCCACCAGTTTGTGGTGCTTTCCTCGGCTTTTGCAAAGGGTCGTGCCGAAATGGCGACGATGTCGCCGCGCGCCTGATCAAAGCCGACGGCGCCCTTTACAAGACTGTCAATCTGGGCGAGCTCTACTTTGGAACGCTTTTTGCCTCCGACTGCATCGCGCAGCGCGACGGCAATGGTCAAGCGACGAACACGGCCGACCGGCTGATGCGTGACAGAGATTTCCCGACCCACGTCGAAATTGCGGGAATAGGTTTCGGCAATTTCGCCCGTCGACGTTGGTGTGCTCGGCGTTGCCGTCGTCTGAACGCCACCAGGTGCAACAGCAACCTGCGTCGCCTGCGGAACCTTGTTCGAAAGGGCGCCCGGGATTCCACCTGCAGCTGACTGCGTGGCCGAGTTTGTCGATTTGTTGCCCTCTTCACGACGCAAGGCGCGGTCATCCTTGGGATAGGATTCCCGCGTCGATTGGCTTTCGGAGAAATCCACATCGGCATGGACTTCAGTACTGAAATTCTCGGCGCCCAGCATGGGAGCCAGCAGCGCTGTCACAGCGGCACGATACCGTTCCTCGACTTTGAGCTGCAGCTGGAAGTTCTTGTCGTCAACGCCGCCATCATCCTGGGAAAGCAAGGCTCCCGTCTGGTCGACGACGGAAACATCGGCTGGCGAAAGGCCCGGGACGGATGACGCGACCAAATGCTTTATGGCGCTGACTTGTGCATTGGAGAGCGAGCGCCCGCTTTCCATCGTCAACATGACCGAAGCTGCTGGCGCGGAATCATCCCGAACGAACGGGCTCGGCTCGGGCGTTGCAAGATGAATGCGAGCGCTTTTGACGCTGTCGATCGCTTCGATTGTGCGTGCAAGATCAGCTTCGCGGGCACCGCGCAGCGTTTCGCCCTCAAGCGCCCGGCTGGCGCCCATGGGCAGGCTGCTCAAGACCGCGTCGCCGCCGGGGGCCGCCTTCGGAAGGCCCTGCCCGGCAAGCATCATGCGGGCCTTGTGGACATCGTCCTCCCCAACAGCGATGTTTCCGGTATCCCGGTCGATCGTATACGGGATGCCTGCCGTCTGCAGGGCGTCAGCAACTGCTGCCTTGTCGCCATCAGCAAGCCCGGCATAGACCGGCGTCTGGTTCGGACTTTGCATTGCCCACCATGCGGCGCCGGCCATCAACAAGGCAGCGCCGCCGCCGAGCGCAGGCAAGGAGCGGCGGACCGCCGGCTGATCCGCGAAACTGCGCAGCATCGTCAGCGGGTTGGGAGAACGGGCAGCAACACGCAGCTGAGGTGTGGAAAGTGGTGTTGCGCCTGCTGGGATGACTTCCTGATCCGACATCTTACACCGGCATGTTCATGATGTCGCGATAAGCGGACAACAGCTTGTTGCGCACTTGAAGCGTTGCCTCGAAACCAATTGAAGCCTTTTGGCGCTCGAGCATGACCTGGACAATGTCGTTTGTGTCGCCGCGTTCATATGCGGCCGAGAGATCGCTGGCTTTCGACTGTTGTTCGTTCACACTGCGCACGGCTTCGGTGAGTGTTTGGCCGAAACTTGTGGTCGGAGCTGCTGCCCCGCCGGTTGCTTCATGCCCAGCTGCGCGTTGCAGCGCCGCATTCTGACCAATGATCGTTGACCGCATTTGCAGCAGCCTCCCCGGATCGATCGCAGCCATGATGTCCCTCTGTCTTTCGCGTCTAAAATGACTCGCGAGAACCAAAAGCAAGGAGCGTGCCAAGTGTTGGAAGTGGCCTGAATTCCTAAGAAAACGGCCAGTCCAGGCGCGTCGGCCGGCCATAAAGCCTTAGACCGTCAAAATTCCGATGGTCGATTGGCCCTAAATCATTTTTGCGCGGAGCCGTTTCACCCTCTCGAGGCTGCTCACTCCCGAGGGCTGCCCCATTTGGCAAATGCCTGAAAGGACTACAAATGACTGTAATTTCAACCAACGTAAGTGCGTTGCGTGCCCAGAACAGCTCGCGTGTCGCAAGCATGATGCAAGGTCAGGCGATGGATCGCCTGTCCAGTGGTAAGCGTATCAACAGCGCGAAGGACGATGCCGCCGGCCTCGCCATTTCCACGCGTATGGATGCAAAGGTCAAAGGCCTTTCGCAGGCTATCCGCAACTCGAACGACGGCATCTCGCTTGCGCAGACTGCTGAAGGCGCGCTGCAGGAAACCTCGAACATCCTCGTTCGTATGCGCGAACTGGCCGTTCAGGCTGCCAACGGCACCTCAAGCGCCTCGGATCGTACAGCTCTGCAGGCGGAAGCCACGCAGCTGCTCGCACAGATCGGCGACATTGCCACACGGACCGACTTCAACGGAACGGTGCTGCTTGATGGCTCGGCCAACCTGAACATCCAGACTGGCGTCGACAGCGGCCAGACAGTCAACATTACAATCGGTGACATGCAGGCCGCTGCGCTTGGCGTTGCTGCAATCGACATCAGCACTGCCGCTGGCGCATCGACCGCACTTGGCCTGCTGGACACTGCCGTCAACACGGTCGCGTCTGTTCGTGCAGACCTCGGTGCTGTTCAGAACCGTCTCGAATCAAACGTCAACAATTTGACGTCCACCGTCACGAACCTGGCAGAAGCCAAGTCACGCATCGCCGATGCTGACTATTCGGCTGAATCGACCAAGCTTGCTTCGTCTCAGATCCTCGCTCAGGCGTCGACTGCGATGCTCGCCCAGGCGAACCAGAGCCAGCAGGGCGTTCTGAACCTGCTGCGCGGTTAAGCTATAAGCGCCTAAGACTTTGGCCTCGGCACAAACGTGCCGGGGCCATTTTCTTTATGTGGCCTGTTTCTCGCAGTTGATCCAGATGTTCAATTGCGCCTTTGTCGTGCGGCGCGTACGCCGAAATCGTCAATACGCGGCGGTCAATCCCGTTCGGCAGCGCGGATGAATTCGGATCGTTCAGAACCCATATCGTTATCTGGAAAATTGACAGCGATCTCTGCTTTCAGAGTATCAATTGCGCTCGAAACCCTTGCAGCCGTCTGGATAAGATTGAATTGATCAAGCTGATCCAGAAATTTCTCGAGCGTCAATACCAGATACTGTGGAAATTTTGCCTCTTCTATTTGGCTCATGATATCCCCAAAACTCTTTACACCCACCCCTAGAGCGTTCTTAGGTTGAATCTCTTTGTTAGGCAATTCGATTGCACCTTTGATCAAATTACAATTTTCAGTGCGACTTGGATGTGTTCCAACTAAATTTCGCTAGTTCCGCAGCAATTCGCCGTGGCGTTCATCCGCAAGCAAGCGGCCTTGTACTTCGTCTGCAGCCAAAGATGTGCGCAAGGGCGCCTCTATTTGGGCTGTCTTTGGCCCGTAAGCTGGCTGTGGCGGTTGATATGCATCCATGTCGACATTATCCGCGTTGCTGCTCGCCGACAAAAGGCCGAGGTCGCCGGATGGATCGTCCAACAATGCCAATTTGGCCGGAAGCAGTTCGACACCGGAATATGAAGCCGAGAAGGCGGCAGGGGTACCCCAGCTGCCCGCCCAGCGATAAAAGATGTGCGCGCCCACCGTTGTGATCTTGGTCAGGCTCGATTGCCAGTAGGGGACTACCCAGACCGTATGATAATGGGTCGCCGTGCCAACTGACCGCTCAACATAGCCAGCCAAGGCTGCAGTAGCCACGGCCACCGCTCGGCTCCAAGCCGCCGGATTGCGCGGGTGTGCAAGCGATCCATCACATGTAAACGTGAACTGACATCCTGTTGTCCGATCAGATCCCTGGAAGACGACGCCGCATACAGAATGCGGGTAGGCAGGGTGGCGGACGCGATTCAGAACGACTTGAGCGACCGCGCGTTGTCCCACCCCCGATTCCGAACCTGCTTCATAATAAACGGCCGACGCCAGACATTCGAGCGCCGTGAGCCGCGTTCCTACACCTGCTTCTCCGATTGCGCTCCTGAACGGCGATGCAGGGAGAATCGGACCCGAAGCGTTCGGGACGGACGCATTCATTTCGAACGCCTTTTCAGGATCGACGGGCTGAAAGGTCAAAACAGCGGGCTCAATCCCTGCAGCGTTTGAATCGAGAGGAATTTCCACACCTTGGGCGGCAAATGGAGATTGCGGAGATTTTATTGGTCCGGCGGTACCCGAAAGCGCAAAGCACGAAGCAAGGCTCAGAAGCGATGCAAAAACCGGCCATCGCGCCAGACGCGATCCTTCCGGATTTGCCAATGCGAATGATGCGCTGCGTCTCAAGTCGTGACTTTCATCTTTTCGCAATATCCAATGCGCATCCAGCGTCGCCTACGTCGGGCTCGGGACCAAGACTTTCAGGGTCTTGGTCCAATGCCAATGGCAACACATGCGCGACTCAATTTATGTTCTGTAAGGTCCTAATTCTGCGGCTGTAAACGCGTAATTAGGCAATCTGGGGCACGGATCGTCCCTGATTGAAACAAGCACTCTAACATAAGTGGTTAATGCGTCAACCAATCACTGGCCATAATAATGGCCGTACTTCCCGTAGGCCCCATAAGCATCGAGCGGACTGGCGCTGTAGCGATTCAAAACCGTTCCAAGGCAAGGTGCTGGCGAAAGCAAGCTCATGGCATCACGCAGTTCGGTCTTGGTCGTCATACCTTCTTCAATGACAAACATATAGGCATCCAGTTGTTGGATGATCGTCATCGCATCATCATTGGCAAAGGTGGGCGGCAAATCGCAAATCACGATAACGTCGTCCGGCAGTGCCCGCATAGCTTCCACAAGCTTTGTAAACCGATCGCCGGCGAGCAGTTCCGCGGAGTTTATCCGAGAAGAGTAGCACGGGAACAAGGACAGGTGGAGATTCGAGAAATACCGCCCAACATTGTGCAGGTCATCGATCGTGCCATCAAGGAACTGGGTCAGTCCATGGTCGCCAGTAATTGCGAATTTCTCGGCAAGCGACCCACGACGGAGATCAAGGTCAAAGAGGCAAACCCTGACATCTGGAAGCTGGGCCATCGCGACTGCGAGATTGGCGCAAAGGAAAGATTTTCCCGCTTCGGGCGTCGCAGAGGTCACGCCCAGGAGCCGCCACTTCTTCTCTCGCATCGCCTTGAGAACCTGCGTGCGAAGCAAATTGAAAGGCCGTGACCTTATGTCGCGCGAATTGAAGCCGACAATGTCGAATGCTTCCAATGCTGCAGGTTCGATTTCAACGGCCGGCAGTTGTTCACTGCTCGGAATCGAGAAAGAGGACACTGAACCGGGCATCCGGTATGACTCAACTGACACGTGAGAAACCCCCTAAATCCAACATTCTAGCATGGATGATGTTCAGCTTTCCAAAGCGAGATCGTCGTCTCGTTTAAATGGCCAGAGCTTTGCATACCATGGCGCTGGCTTGGACTGTTTTGATTCAATTGTCGGAATAGCCGCAAGTGGCGCTGCCCCTGTGATTGCCTTGACTGTGTCCAGACCGCGGATTGGCCTCAGCACAAGTTCCACGCCAATCATCAACAAGAGGCCCAAGGCTAACCCCGCCGCAGCACCGCCAGCAACAAAGAGTGGCCGGTTTGGCCAGTCTGGGCTGTCTGGAACAACTGGTGGATCGACGACAGTCAGGCGTTCACCTTTCTGTTCATTTTCCATCTTGGCGTTGGACTGCGCGGCCATGAGTTTTGCCGCAACCTGCTGATACTGCGTATTCAATCCATCCAGTTTTTGTTGCAATTGGGCAACCTGCTGCTGGATCAAGGGACCCCGAGCCTGTGCACTGAGCATCGCCGACATCTGTGCGCCTTCGCGCGATTTTGCTGCCTGCAATGCAGCGATTTGAGAATTGTTGAATTCGATCTGCGAGGTAATCGGGTCAAGCGGCATATTGCCAACATTTTTAGCGGCAAGTTCCTTTGCCTCGGCCAAACGCTGTTTTGCGATCACGACATCGGGGTGAGACTCCGCATAGACTGCTCTAGCAGAAGCAAGTTGCTGTTCCGCCGCAGCGACGACCGGATCACGATTGGCAGCGGTCTTTGTCAGGTCTCTTTGCGAATTCAGCGATGTATTTTCGCGGCGGAGCATCGCAATCTGCGCATCATAGTTTCCGCCGCTACCGAACATAGCCATTCCAGGACTGGAAAGTGCAGAGCCGTTGCGGGCCTTTATGCCTGATATCTGCGATTCAAGTGCTGCAATCTGCGTTTCAAGACTTGACGATTGATCTTGCAAGAACTGGACGGTGTCTTGCGCCTGCTCCGCATTCTTCGTCGAATCAATTCGCAAAATGCGATCGACAATATCCTGAGCTGCAGCCTGTGCTTTTACAGGGTCAGGATAATCGACGCTCATGGAAAAGGCGATTGTAGTCGATTTTCCGCCTCCGCCACCTGTAAATTCGGCACCGACGGGCGCAAACGTGACAGAATCGCGAAGCTTTTCAATTATCTTGGACAGCGGCTGTGAACTGCGCTCCTTGGTGTAAAGATCAAGCCGCTGGATCATTTCAATCAAGTCGGGCCGGCTCAATACCTGCTGGCGAACCTTAGCTACACGCTGGTCAATCGCTTCGTTGGATTGGTCACCCGGAGTGCCAATCTGCATCTGTGGTGACTCAACGAGCAGAATTGACGATGACCGGTATGAAGTTGGCAGGACGAATGCCGCAACAACGCCAGCTATAAAAAGGATGATCGTCGGAACGATCAGCAGCAGCTTCCGCTGCTTTGCAATCGCCGGGAGATGAGCCAGAAACGAAGAAGGGCCAGTCTCTTCTTCAACCCATGCAGCGGTCATCGCATGTCTCCGAATGCATAGCTCACGCCAAAGCCAAATACCATGTTTGCCTTGCGTGGCGTCGGGTCGCGATAACTGTCAGCATAACTCGCGGTCAGAAACCCTTGCAGGCGCTGGCTCAGTCTCCGGTTATATCGCAGGTTGGCCTGCGCATAATCCACAGAGCCGTTGCTTGGGAGAGTAGCCTGATTAATCTGGCCCGAACGGGAGAAATTTGCAGTTGCATCAATGCTGCTTTTTGCGTCCAGCCGCAAATTGTAGCTTGCGCCGATTGCTGTTTGGGGGCGGACAGTGCCGCCAAATGACGTCGGCTGTACCGCGCGCGAGGCGAATAGGCAGAACTTGCCGGTTGCCGATGAATTGCACAGGTTGAAGCTGCCTGAGGCACTGTTTTGGCTGTACTTTCCGCCGACACCGGTAATATTTGAATGGCTAATACCCAAGGCTCCCGAAAAGCTCCAGGCAGCACCAAGTTTAGTGCTGAACGTGAATTGCGGAGAGACCGTAGTCGCGTCGCCAAGCGTTGTCCGCAGATAATCCGAACGCGACACACCAACATTCAAGCCAACAGTTACGCGGCTGTTGATGATCCGGTTATACCCTATGCTCCCGCTATAATTGTCATATTCTGAGGCTACGCTCCCGGAGGGATAACGAACAAACGATGCGCCACCCTGTGCCCTGAAATTATCGCGCGCTGAAGCAAGATATCCCATGCTCAGTCCTGCATTGATGGACTGCCGCCTTTGGCGCAGCCCGGTGAGGGCAATGTCTCCCGGCAACGGAGGAAATGCGCCGCCATTTGAAGGATTGGATCCAAAAGTCAGCAAGTCATTCGCGCCGACAATCGCACTGTTGAAGCCGAGGTCCGCACTATAGTCCAGACGCGGCGACAATTTCTGGCTGATGCTGGCACTGGCCGAAATGTCATTGGTTGAGCGATAGCGCCTCGAATATTCTGAGTGCCTGTAAGTCGCATTGAGACCAATCGTCTTGGAACCATCCAGAAATTTCACGCCCGGAGAAACCGTTACGACTGCAGAGGCCGCCGACGTGTTGGGCCCGCTCAGCAGAAAAGGGTTGCTTTCGACCTGGCCAGCAAGCGAGGTGTTGATCGATGCCCGAGTCTCAGCTTTTGCAGAAACGCCACCAAAAATTGCCCATGCAACCACGATGCCGGATGCCGCCTTTTTAAGGCAGGCGAGTCGGGAGTCGTTTTCACTTCTCAAGAAATTTTTCATGGCACGATTACCGTATCCCCGCTTTCAATCTGCGGAATTGAGCTTGCAGTGATCTCTCGGGCAGCTGCGCCGCCCTTGTACGCCGAAGAAATTCTGGCCCGAATGGCTACAAGATTGTTACCGGACTTGCGAAGGATGGTGATGCCGTCAAGGCTGGCAAATTCATCGGGGCCGCCCGCATAGCTGAGCGCTTCAATCAGATTGACATAGCGACCCGGCGAAAAGGTGCCAGGTCCTTTCACCTTGCCAGCAACGGTAAACTGAAACCCTGAAGGACTGCGCACAGAAACGGTCACCTGTGGCACCTGGCCACGATATTGGCTTGCCAAGCCCTTTGTAATGACGTCTTCGATCTGGCTAGGTGACTGGCCAAGCGCAAAGACCTTGCCAACGAGCGGAAACGAGAATGTTCCATCTGGCAGGATGCGAATGGTGCGTTGAAGCCGATCCTCACCCCAGACATAGACCTCAATTTCGTCGCCCGGATTGATTGTATAGGGACGCAACACCTGCTGTTGAGGTGCTGGCGGAGATGCTGCTGCTTCGTCCGCAGCACCCGCCGCAGAAGCCGCCAAAATGATTGTCAGCAAGAGAGCCAAAGCAAAATTCCAGTTATTAGAGTTCCCAGATTTGGGTCATGCCATGCGCCTATCGGTTTTGGAAGCCTCATCGGACACAAATGATGGTGAACGACGTCAAAGCGGTTGGTTGAGTCGATACAAACCGCTTGCAGAGGTGCAAGTTCCTTTCCATGGAAAATTGGCTACGCGGTTGCGCAATATTTACGAATGAAGGTTAAGGGCGTCGTTGGCACTTTCTGCTTGTCCGGGAGTGCTTGCTATCACAAATGCTGCCGGCTTGGGTGACGAAACATGAGAATGAACGGTTGGTCTGTCGGCGCAGCGTTGCTGTTGGCAACTGCCTGTTCATCCCCGCAAGAGAAGGCAGAACAGGCTGCGGCTTCGGCAAATGCCCTCGCTGCGGCCGGCGATTTCGAAGCTGCGCGCAAGGCAATCTTGAGAGCCGTCGCGGCACGTGATGACCAGCCTGATCAATGGTTGCTTTTGGGTCGGGTTGATCTTGAAACAGGTCGACCAGCCGATGCGCTGCTCGCTTACTCTCGTGTGCTGGAGCTAGATGCAACAAATATCGAGGCACTCCAGCTTGTCGCTGAGCTGTCGTTCCAGTTCGGTGAGATGCGCGAAGCGGCAAATGCTGCGGACAGAGTGCTTGCACTTGACCCCAATGCAACACGAGCAATCCTTGTAAAAGGCTTGATAGCGTTGAGCCGAAAGGATGTTGCTGGAGCTACAAGCGCGGCCGAGACCATTCTGAAGCTGAAACCACAAGATGAATTCGGCATCGTGCTGAAGGCACGAGCTCTGGCCCTGGGCAAGGATTATCAAGGTGCCGTGAAGATTATTGAAGACGGTGTGCCCGAGGGACAACGAACAGAGGCGTCCTTTGCTACCCTGTCGGAGCTCTATCGCGTATTGGGCAACCAAGAGCGCCTGGTTGGCAACATAGACAAATTGCTGGCTAGACGTCCGAAAGACGCGGATCTGAAACTCGATCTTGCGGAAATCCTTTACAAATCAGGGAACACCCCCCGCGCAAGGTCCACGCTTTATGCACTTCTGATTTCCCAGCCGGACAATATAGAGGTCATTCAGAAAATTTCCGAACTATGGACCCAGAATGACGCCTCGGCACTTACGCCTGCACAATTGAAGTATGTCACGGAGCATGGATCCGAAACGGTGAAGCTGGCTGTCGCCCGCTATTTGATAGATCGCGGAAGACCCGATGTAGCCGCACAAATTCTCCGCCCGGACTCGAATGCCGGCGACAATGGAATATCAGCTGATGCAAGGGCGCTTTATGCCACTGCTCTTTACAAACAGGGCAATGCCGATGCCGCGAGATCGATTGCGGAAGAAATCTTGTCCAAAGACAAGAATAATATCGATGCGCTGATGGTCAGAGCACGAATTGCCATGCAAAAGCAGGATCTGACTGCAGCCTTGAACGATGCGCAGATTGTCGTGCGAGATTTTCCGATGAGCGAGCAAGGCCGAATTCTGCTTGCCGACATTTATCTCGCCCGAAAGGATCCCCAGCGCGCGAGGCAAACATATGAAGATGCGGTCAGCGATAATCCGCAGAGTATTCTGATCAGCCGAACCTATGCCCAATATTTGTTGAAAACCGGGGATGCCGTGCGCGCAACCGATGTCGCGCGGACCTTTACACGCAAGAGCCCCTCTTCAGTTGCTGGATGGGACTTGCTTGCAAAAATATGCCAGCAAGCGGCAAACAACGCTTGTGTTGCACAGGCGCAGGCTGGGCGTGACAAGGCTGCCTCTGTATACACGGTGGATGATCGGCCTGGATCGCTTCGAAGCCGCGGCCTATTTGGCAGATTGTAGTGGGAACCAGGGATGACGACTTTGTCTTTTACCGGCGGGTGTGATGCCTGAGCCTCTTCAACGGCCAACGCAACCCATCAACAAGCGCGTTCGCTTCACTTCAAACGTCCTCCGCACGGTAGGCGTTGTGAACGATGCCTTATGCCTGCTCGTGGGCTACTTCATCTCCATCTGGATCTATCAGTGGTCCACAGAGCAATTGTTCGACCACACAATCCACGAAACAGCAGCCATTGTTCTCGGTATCAATTTCTTCCTGATCAGAATCTCCCGGGATTCATACACAGAGTTTCGCGGACAAGGAGACGATGTGGGCGAGGGCGCCATGCTGGATTTCGTGATTGGCGCGATGCTGACAGGCTTTACGATCATTCTTTTTGACGTTTTTACGGAAATTTCGCGCGGACTCACCCTGATTTACATTGTCGTGTGTCTTGCACTCCTTTTCCTCAGCAGGATCGGTTTTCGCAAGATTGCCTGGCTTTTGATGGATTTGGGTTACATCGGGCAACGTGTGGTCATCTATGGCGCCGATCGCGAAGTGGCGTCTCGGGTGATGGAACTGCTCGCGATCGAGCGGCTGCCACATCTGAAGATCATAGGATTCGCAGATGACCGCAAAACACGGGTCGATCAATCTGCGATTGGCTCCGCCAATTTCGTCGGGGGTTTCCCTGAACTCCTCAAGATGGCCCAGGACGGCGAACTTGATCAGGTCATCATTGCCTTGCCGAAAGTTCAACAGGAGCGCCTCGATTCAATTATCGATCGGCTCAGCGCGGCAGCGATTGATGTTTGCTGCATGCCGCGCGAGATTCTTGAGCTGCGATCAAGCTACAGAATGAGTTCAATCGGATCGCTGCCGGTACTTAGCCTTTGGCAGCGTCCTATCCGGGATCTCGATATTATCGCAAAGGAAGTCCAGGATCGGCTGTTGGCATTCATTGCCCTTGTCGTTCTTTCTCCAGTTATGGTTTTGACGGCAATAGCGATCAAACTCGAAAGCAAGGGCCCGGTTCTTTTTGTCCAGCAGCGGTTTGGCTTCAACAATCTGGAAATCGGGATCTACAAATTTCGGTCGATGTATGTTGATCAGCAGGATGTTTCTGGTGCGGAGCGGACAACCAAGAATGACGAGCGGGTCACAAAGGTCGGCAAGATTATTCGGCGGTTGAGCATCGACGAACTGCCGCAATTGTTGAATGTCTTGCGGGGAGAAATGTCTTTGGTGGGACCGAGGCCGCACGCGACACAAATGCGGGTCGGGGACAAATTCTATTTTGACGCAGTTGAAGGCTATGCGGCACGGCATCGCGTGAAGCCGGGCATAACCGGTCTGGCGCAGGTTCGCGGCTTGCGCGGGGAAATCGATAGCATTGAGCGGGCAAAGAAGCGGGTCGAATATGACAAATACTATATCGATCACTGGTCCCCGCTGCTCGATATGCGGATCATCCTCGAAACGCTGTTCATCATAGTCTGGGATCGCAATGCCTATTGAATCGAAAGGGGCGGCTGCTTCCCTTTCATTCCTGGATTTGGAATTTTCGACACTCTCGTTCGATGAGGTATTGGCTGATGTCGCTTCGCGCGGTGGCCTGTCCAAGTTTTCGTACATAGTCACACCGAACGTAGATCATGTTGTGAAGCTTAGTTCTGCAACAGGCGGTGCGACTGCGGATGCGTTCCGCAAGGCCTATGAGGCGTCGGCACTGCGGCTTTGTGACAGCCGTATCCTTGCCGGCCTAGCGGCACTCTGCAGCATCCATCTGCCCGTTGTGCCGGGGAGCGATCTTACGGCAGCCATTTTTCAGCGTGTTTTGACTCCCGGGTATCGAGTGGCAATTGTGGGCGGCAACAGCCAAACAGTTGTTCGCCTTTCTGCGCGCTATCCCGGTGTCAATTTTGTGCAGCATATTCCCCCTATGGGAATGCTTGCCAATTCGGCTGCCATGAAAACTGCGGAGGACTTTGTTTGCGAATGTGGCGCTTCGATGGTCTTGTTTGCAACGGGGGCTCCCCAAAGCGAAATCCTTGCCCATAATTGCTTCGTTCGTGGCCATGCGTCGGGGGTCGGTCTCTGCATAGGGGCATCCATTGACTTTCTCTTGGGAGATCAAAACCGGGCGCCACGGTGGATGCAAAAGATGGGACTCGAATGGGCACACAGGCTTGCCTCCAATCCCGCACGTCTGTGGCGCCGCTATTTGGTCGAAGGTCCCCGAATTTTCGCGATTACTGCAAAATGGTGGTGGAAACGCCATTTCTAGGCCGCCTTAATGGGCTAATCAGGCCGTTTGGTGCGCACCCATTCCGTTTCCGCGCCTTTGACCAACTTGAGGTAAACGGGAATCTTCCAAAGGACGTAGAGAGGAATCCTGGATATCGCGCGAAATGAAAGCAAGTCGCGACCATCTCTCCACCAGGCAATCAAAAGAAGAAGAAGGCTTGTGCTCATCAATGCTCCCAGCACGACGGCCGGCATTGCAGTTGCGCCAAGGGCTGACAGCACGAAGAGCGTTGTAACCAGCAGAAAGCCGACTGAAAACAGGAGTGCCAAGGGCGGAACAAGCAAGTGCAAGCCCAATCGAAAAGACGCAAGCTGGCCATTTTTGATACCAGCCGCGAGGCTTGGCAGTGCATGCTTGATTGCAGTTCCGATAAAGCCGTGCTCCCACCGTGTACGCTGCGTCAATGTGTCCTGGGCTGTCGCGGCATTGCTCCAGACGCGCCCAGACTCGACCAGCAGAGGACGTACACCATTTCGGGTGAGCTCGACTGTGACAGCCAAGTCCTCGACAATATTCGATGACGCAAGCGAAAGACCTTCAAAAATGGCCCAAGGAAAAGCCATTCCAGTTCCAGTCAGCATTGCTGGACCTCCCGCCCGGACCAGCCCACGTTGACGCACGAGATTTTTGATCATGAAGGCGAAGTTCGAAATCTGCACGATCGGTCCTGAATCGGGCCCAGCCCGCATGAGGTTCACGGCCTGAACGGGCCGCATGTAGTAGAGTGCGCTGCCCGAAAGGCTTTCAATCGTGCCTTCATCGGGAATACAATCCGCGTCGAGAATTATTACGCAGTCCGGCGGGTCGCTGGCGAGATGTGCGCGCCCAAAGTCAAGCGCGAAGCCCTTTCCGCGCCGTTCCAAGTCGAACCTTTCGATCACTTCGCAGCCGTTTGCGCGTGCGATCTCGGCGGTTGCGTCGCTGCAATTGTCGGCGACCACGAGGATGCGAGAACCCGAAGGCAGGACAAGTCGAACGCGGGCAATTGTACTTGCAATGCCTGCGGCCTCGTTGTGTGCAGGAATAAGGAGTGTTGTTTTGGCGCCAGGGCGTGCGGAAACAACCTTGCTTGGTAGCGCAATGAGCCCAAGCAGCACTTCGTTGATGAAGACTGCATATATTGAAATCACTGGAAAAGCGGCGATCCACATGATCGCGCCCACTGCAGTCATGTCGAAAACTCCGGTCGATCGTGCTCAGTAACATGGACCTGATGTGCGGTCGCCATCCGCAGGTCAAGCTTTGTGCCCATGGGAGAGGCTGCCGGGTTACATTGCGTGCATATCGTGGGCAGGCGGACTCACGGGGGCAGGGGGCGGATCGACGAGGTGAGGATTCGCAATCCAGCGGAATCCCTTGAACATTTTCATTTGCTGGCCATTCCCCAGATCGCCGCCTGAGCAATTCAGCAATTTGTTTACGCAATTGTCCATCCAGATTTTCATGACTTCATCATCCCAGGCACCGAACCAGTCGGTATGGAAACTCGTCCCTGGCTTCATTGGCATCCCCGGCATGTTGTCCGATGAAAGATGCCAGCTATCGAAAGTGCCATTCCACTTGCCCGAGCGATCAAGCGTTTCATCCACGCTGAACCATGCACCAAGTGTAAAAGTCGGAATAATGAAGGGGTGCGACGGCGGGCATCTGTAGACACCGTCATCGCCATAGCTGCCATATGAGACATGCGATCTGTGGTCCGGACTGTCGAGTTCTTTGCCGTTCCAGCATTCCGGCGCACTGATGACGGCTCCAAGCTTGTTCCCTATCGGGCAGTTCTTTGCGGCGTCAACGATTGACGGATAATGACCCTGAATTCCGGTTGGTCCGTCGCAATTGAAATAGCCGCCTCCCGTTCTGCGGGATTTGCGATTCAACATGTCGAAACCGAAAATGAAACGAAGTCCTCGCGGTATGTCGACGCAGGCAGTTCCCTGGCGTTTGCATTCCGGATCGTTGGCCGGTCGACGCTTATAGTAGATGCTGACAAAGTCAGGCCGCACAACCTGGCCGCGACCATTCATCATTGCTGGCATCCAATAGGCCGATCGATTGAGGCGACTGGTGCAGGTGCTGTCGCCCGTCGTCCTGAGACTTTCATAGGTTGAGGACGCGTCAGCGCTTGTATTTCCAAAGAACTGGTGGAGGTGGGACTTGCCCGCTTGTCCCGGGTACACGATCGGATCGTCAAACGAGATTTGTCCTGCATTGCAGATGAACCGAAAGGCACCGACAACGTCCGGGATGGCACTCGGGGGAATGGCTCCTGAACCCCAGCTTGGTACAAGTTCCGACTTTATATCGAAATTGCTGGGGATTGAGGGCAACTCAATATCGGGGTTGGGAAGAGATCCATTCGTGTCGCTCTTCTTGGCGAATGCAACGGATACATTTGAGCAAGCCATGACAAACAGAGCGACAATTGAAAAAAACCGCATAAAACTGCACCCCTTTTTCAGCGGCAGCGTCGCTGATTTTATTGGGCCAATCACTTTTGGGTCTCCCGAAACTGACGCAAACCTGTCCGCGCCCAGATTTAGCGGATGGTTTCCAATGCGAATGCAGCATATCACAGTTTTCTGGGCCGCATAGGGGGATGGAAATGATCTATGGTTGGTCTCCCGGGATCGGGGATCCGTCCCTCTTGGGGTGGTTTACCGTGGTTGCCTATTTCATGGCTTCGTTCTTTTGCGTCTTGGCGTCGCGCAGGGATGTTAACGCAAAGCGCTTCTGGACAATTTTGGCCATTGCTCTGGCGGTTTTAGGCTTGAACAAGCAGTTGGACCTTCAATCATTTCTGACCGCCCTCGCGCGCGGCCTTGCCAATTCGGAGGGATGGTATGGCCGTCGCCGCGAACTCCAGAAGCTTTTCGTGATCACGATCTCGTTGTTGGCGCTATTCGGTGCAGTTACGACAGTGGTTCTGCTTAGAAAAAGTTCTGGGCAGATCAGTGCGGCGGCGGCTGGTTTCGTTTTGCTCGGGGCGTTTATTTGCATTCGAGCAGCATCGTTTCACCACGTTGATCGCATTTTGAATTCTGGCGTTCTCGGCGCCCGGTTCAACTGGATTATTGAGCTCGGGGGAATCTCTCTTATTGCAGCGAGTGCTTTTGGCGCGGGACGCACGGCACGACGCAATCCGAGTTCCGTTCGAGATTCACATTGATGTGGGTGTCGCGGGTTAACCCGGAGGAGGCGCATTCACAATGCGTGGGCTGGCAGTCCAGGTGAAGCCGGAATACATTTTCATCTGCTTGCCGTTGCCCAGATCTCCGCCAGAACAGTTCAGCAGCAGGTTGATGCAATTGTTGCTCCACGCTGACATCACGGAGGAATCCCAGGCACCGAACCAGTCGGCATGGAAGGTCGTGCCGGGGGTCATCATTGTCCCATCGGCCATGACGTCGGATGACAGGTGCCACGGTTCTGCGACCGGCCCCTGGCTGTACCATGCGCCCAATTGGAAAGTTGGAATGACATAGGGATGGGTTGACGGGCACTGGGCATAGGATTGCCCGATGTAAGCCGAATAGGCGACGTGGCTGCGGTGATCGGCGCTGTCGAGGTTCTTGCCGTCCCAGCATTCAGGGGCGGATATGACAGCACCAACTCTTGCCGTGACAGGGCAGTTTGCCTGTGCCGTGGGCAGGTCCTTGTAGTGACCGGGAATGGCTCCGGTCCCGTCACAGTTGAAATAGCCGGCGCCCGTTGGCTTGTCGGTCGTGTTGAGCATGTTGTAGCCGAACACGAAGCGCAGTCCGCGCGGCAGATCGACGCAGGCGACACCGATCTTGGCGCACAAGGGGTCGGTCTTGGGCCTGCGCTTGTAATAAATCGCCACATAGTCGGGTTTGATGACCTGGCCCTTGTCATTCATCATCGCCGGCATCCAATAGGCCGAACGGTTGAGCGGACTGTTGCAGGTGGAACTGCCGGTGGTCCGCAAGCTCGTATAGGTCGAGTTCGCGTTCGCCAGCGTGTTGCCGAAATACTGATGCAGGTGCGACTTGCCGGGCTGGCCCGGATAGACGATCGGATCGTCATAGGACAAATGGCTCGCGTTGCAGATGAAGCGGAATGCCCCCACCACATCAGGCAGGGCACTCGGCGGGATCGCCCCTGTACCCCAGGCCGCCACCAACTCCGAATTCACATCGAAATTGCTCGCAACATCGGCAAGCTGAACCGACATCGGATCGTAACCCGGTGGAGGAGGAGAGGGAGCTGGCGATGGTGCTGGAGCAGGCGACGGTGAAGGGGCTGGCGCGGGTGAGGGGTCTGGAACTGGCGGAATGGCTGAACCGCCCGATTGTTGGCCTGTGCTTCCTCCGCATGATGCCAAGGCAATTGAAGAACACGCGACGAGGATCGCCGATGAAAGGTTGCGCGACCTTATTTTCATTTTTTCCCAAACTGACAATTCTAATACCCGATCTGCCGCCCCGATGGCCCGGCACCTGGAATGCGCCATTGGACAAACTCCCAAATGGCCATCTTCAGCAAATCGCTGTGGCCGTTCGATTGCTCAGAGCGTGTTGGCAAGGCAGCAACCGAACCAACGCGACGACTTGAGCAATTAACGGGTTTGATACGGTTAGAATGGTTAACAAATTCCAAATCCGCGGGCGCAACCAATCTGTACATTAAGGCTCTTTTTGCCTTGCTTTCCCCTGAAAGCAGCGCCACCGAATGGCTGTGTTGCGCTAGAGATAACAGCTTTTTAAGGAAGGTCCGATAAGTCGCAAACTGGAGCTGAATAAGTCAAACCAACATTATCGTGGCAGTACCTTAAACTTGGGGGCAAGCTTGAAAATTCTAGTTACAGGGGGAGCCGGGTTCATCGGCTCACATCTTTGCGACAGGCTGTTAGAGCTTGGCCATGAAGTTTGGTGCTTCGATAATCTGGGCTCGGGCAGCGCGAAAAATCTCGCTGGCGTTCAGACGAATCCCAAGTTTCACTTCATAGAGGGTGATATTTGCGAGGGGTTGCCTGACATTGCAGTGGACAGAGTCTACAACCTTGCCTGCCCAGGATCGCCCCGTGAATATCGGCGCGACGGCGTCGCAACATTGCGGACCAATTTTGTTGGAACGTTGAACGCGCTCCAATTCAGTCAGAAACACGAGGCGCGTTTCCTCCAGGCATCAACAAGTGAAGTCTATGGCGATCCGGACGTTCACCCTCAGCCGGAAGATTATGTTGGCGCCGTCAACTGCGTCGGAACGCGCGCCTGTTACGACGAAGGCAAGCGCGTTGCTGAAACGCTGTGCTACGATTTTCACCGACAGCACAATACCGAAATACGCGTTGCGCGACTGTTCAATACATATGGGCCAAGAATGCACGCTGGCGACGGACGCGTTATTCCAAACTTTGTGTCGCAAGCGCTGTCGGGTCATCCGCTCACAATACATGGCGCCGGATCGCAGACTCGATCATTTTGTTATGTCAGCGACATGGTCGATGGCCTGATTGCGTTGATGGAAGCTCCGGGTGCACGCATTGGCCCCATCAATCTTGGCAATCCGAATGAATTCTCGATCCGCGAACTCGCCGAAATTGTTCTTGAAAAGACGGGTTCCGTTTCGACCATCGTGCATGAGCAACTGCCCGAAGACGATCCACATGTGCGCTGCCCCGATATCAGCCTGGCGCGCAGTGTTTTGGGGTGGGAGCCGTCAGTCATGCTCAAGGCTGGCCTTGATAGCACGATCGATTGGTTCCGTGCAGAAATGCGTGCAGGGGGCGTTGCCCGACCGGCACAAAGCAAGGGCAAGGCGGTTGTTGGCATCATCGGTGGCGGGCCTGCCGGGCTTACTGCTGCCTATGAATTCCAGAAGCACAGCGAAGGCCACCACGTTGTCGTGTTCGAGGAATCGGATCAGGTTGGTGGTATCGCGCGGACCGAGACTTACAAGGGCTATCGCTTCGATATCGGTGGGCACCGGTTCTTTACGAAGGTGAAGCCGGTTGAAGCACTGTGGCGCGAAGTGCTGCCAGAGGAATTCCTCCTCCGCCCGCGATTGAGCCGCATTTTCTATCGCGGCAAATATTTCGATTATCCGCTCAAAATCTTCAATGCGCTCTTCAACATGGGCATTTACGAATCTGCGCGGATCATGCTCAGCTACCTCAAGTGGAAGGTCTATCCGCACACCGAAGAAGAAAATTTCGAGCAGTGGGTAACCAACCGTTTCGGCGGTCGCCTGTTCTGGCACTTCTTCAAGAGCTACACCGAAAAGGTGTGGGGAATGCCGTGCACGGAACTGCAGGCCGATTGGGCCGCGCAGCGCATCAAGAACCTTTCGTTGCGCAAGGCTGTGCTGAATGCCCTGACTGGGCAGAATGACACGACAAGTCTTATCGACAAGTTTGATTACCCGCGTCTCGGGCCCGGCATGATGTGGGAAGCATTTCGCGACCGCGTCGAGGCACAGGGCGGCGAAGTTCGGATGCTGTCAAGCGTCACTCGTATTTTCCATGACGACGATAGTGTCACCGGCTTCGAAGTCACAACCACGGGGGATAGTCCCGAAAAGTATACGTTCGAAGCGGACCAGTTCATTTCATCGATGCCCATAGCGGCGCTTGTTCTCGCCATGGATCCGCCGGCACCGCCAGCAATTCAAGCGGCCGCGCGCAAGCTCAAGTATCGCGATTTCCTTATCGTGACACTGATCCTCGAAGGTCGTGATCTCTTCCCGGACAACTGGGTCTACATCCACAGTCCGGAAGTCGAAGTTGGTCGCATCCAGAATTTCCGTTCATGGTCGGAGCATATGGTTCCCGATCCCAATCGGACCAGCATCGGGATGGAATATTTCTGCAACATCGATGATGAACTCTGGAAACGGGACAACAAGGAACTGATCGAGCAGGCTTCCCGCGAGCTGGAATGGCTTGGCCTGGCCAAAGCCTCTGCTGTTGTCGACGGTACGGTGATCCGCCAGCCAAAGGCTTACCCGGTGTATGACGGGGACTATCGTGAAGCATTGGACATGATCCGCGGCTGGCTGGCCGGTTTCAGCAACTTGCAGGTTGTCGGTCGCAACGGCATGCATCGTTACAACAATCAGGATCACTCGATGTTGACGGCGATGCTGGCGGTCAAGAACGTTCTCGGTGCATCCAATGACCTTTGGAGTGTCAACGTGGAAAAGGAATACCATGAAGACATTGAGGCTGCGCCGGACCTGACCCGGTCTCGCGCATTCTGACGGGCTGCAAATGGGCAAGCGTCGATCCGTGACAGTGATTGTGCCGGCCTACAATGCCCAGGCGACAATCGGACCTTGCCTCGACGCTATTCGCGTAGCGCTGCAGCCGGGGGATGAACTGATTGTCTATGATGACGGCGCCACCGACGATACCAATGCCATGGCCAAGGCGGCGGGTGCCAAGATCTTGCGAAATGAAGGTCGGCCCAAGGGGCCCGGCTATGGTCGCAATGCTGCAGCAAAGGCGGCGACGGCGGATTTGCTGCTGTTTGTCGATGCGGATGTCGTCATTGCTCCGGATGTCCTCGATCTACTTGCGCAGGAAATCTCCGAAACTGGGGCGATTGCCGCTTTTGGCTCCTACGACGATCATCCGCGTTCAGACCGTTACACCAGTCTCTATGCAAACCTGCGGCACCATTTCGTGCATCAGAATGGCCCAAGCGAAGCAACGACATTCTGGTCGGGCATCGGAATGATTGACCGTCAGACGTTCCTGAAGTTCGGGGGGTACGATACGGACCTGTTCTCGCACCCGAGCATTGAAGACGTCGAGCTCGGTGTCCGCCTCAAATCAAAAGGCTACAGAATTCGGTTGGTTCATGGTGCCTTTGGCACCCACTGCAAGGATTGGAGCCTCTGGCGCGTCTGGCATACCGACGTAGTGCGAAGGGCCTATCCCTGGTCCGAACTGATTGCCGACGGCCGAACGCAGGGCCTTGATCTCAATGTTGCGACGGGTGAGCGGATTACAGCATTCATGGCCGTCGCATCGCTGCTCTGCCTTTTGGCAGTCCCATTTTTCGGATCGGCGGCCGGCATCGCAATGCTTTGCTTCTGCCTGGCCTACGGATTCCGAAACCGGAAGTTTTTTAGCTTTCTTGCCAAGCGCCTCCCATTTCCCGGGCTCGCTGTGGCTATGGCGATGCACTGGTGCTACCACATTTACGCGACGGCGACGTTCGTTCTCGTGCAAGTGACTACCAAGCTTCACCTGCGTACGCCATCCAGCTACATGGCTTCGATCGCAGCCTGAAGGCGACCTGGCTAAAGCAGTGGCATGAAATCTTGTGGTTACTGCAAGTCTTGTTAACCATTCCGTTCTGCTTTTCCGTTTAGGAAGCGTAAAGCGCATTTTTTGAACACATCAGACAAGGATTTTTGCGTGGGACGTAACTATTTTTCTCAGAAGCGGGTGCTTGTAACAGGCGGTGCCGGGTTTCTTGGCTCTCATTTGATCGACCGGCTTCTCGAGCAGGGGCATGACGTCCTGTGTGTCGACAACTTGTTCACCGGTTCCAAACGCAATATCGAACATCTGCATCAGCATCCGCGGTTCGAATTCCTTCGTCATGACGTCTGCTTTCCGCTTTTTGTCGAGGTGGACGAGATCTACAACCTGGCCTGCCCGGCATCACCGGTTCACTATCAGCATGACCCCGTGCAGACGACAAAGACGTCCGTCCATGGTGCAATCAATATGCTGGGCCTCGCCAAGCGCCTGAAATGCAGAATTTTTCAAGCGTCGACGAGCGAGGTTTATGGCGATCCTTCAATTCATCCGCAGGTCGAATCCTATTGGGGAAACGTCAATCCGATCGGTATCCGGTCGTGCTATGATGAAGGCAAGCGCTGCGCTGAAACCTTGTTCTTCGATTATCATCGTCAGCTTGGCCTCGACATCAAGGTCGTCCGGATTTTCAATACCTACGGTCCCCGTATGCATCCATCGGACGGCCGCGTCGTGTCTAACTTCATCATGCAGGCTTTGAAGGGGGAACCGATTACTGTTTACGGCGACGGATCCCAGACCCGCAGTTTCTGCTTTGCGAGTGATCTGGTAGAAGGGTTCCTGCGCTTCATGGACAGCCCTGCCGGTTTTACGGGGCCAATGAATTTGGGCAATCCTAACGAGTTCACGATCCGGGAACTGGCCGAATTGGTCATTGAATTGACGGGATCCAAATCCAAAATAGATTATCGGCCATTGCCGCAAGATGATCCTTTGCAGCGTTGCCCCGACATCAGTCTGGCAAAGGCAAATCTGGACTGGGAACCGCAAGTACAATTGCGGGAAGGCCTGCAGAAGACAATCGAGTATTTCAGCAGCGGGGATTTTCTCGATTAGGGGTGCCGCCTCTTTTTTTTGAGGCCGCTTTCGAAGCAAGGAAGGAAGCATCAATGATGATGGGAGACATGAGAAAAGTTGCCCTCGCATCGGCATTGGGAACGTTTTTTTTCGCGACGTCTCAGGATACACATGCGACTCGCTCAGGCCATGATCACTCCTTGGGTGCCGAAGCTCCCGTGTGCAGCGACAAGCCCGTCGAGGACAGTGTGCAGAGGATGAATGCGATCCAGAGCCTCAGGGAAACTCAAGTCGAGGTCGAACTGATGAAAAGGCATCAGGCTGCAACGGCCTCAAAATAGGCAAGGGCATCGGTAGAAAATCGAATCTACTGTTTCCGGCTTTCGATGACTTGCTCAAAAAAGGTCCGGTATTTGGCCGCGACCTTTGACCACGAAAAGTCGGATGAACGAGCGAGGCGCGCCTTCTTTTGTTCTGCGGAACTTGAGCGGGCTTCCGTCAATTGCTTTGAGACAGCCGCGATATCCGTCGTGTCAGTCAGAAATTCGTTATCTCCTACAATCCATCTCAGACGTGCCGTATCATGGCCCACAATAGGCAGTCCGCAGGCCATCGCCTCGATATAGACATTCCCGAACGACTCTTCCTTGGACAGATGCAGGAATACGTCTGCGGATCCATAGAGCAGGGGCATTTCATGCCCCGCAACCGACACACGCGTAAATCGATTTGGCAACAACTCTTCAGCAAGCTGTCGTATCTCGTCGCGCAATGGGCCGTCGCCTGCAACAACGAGATGGGCTTCAGGCAATTGGCTGACCGCTCGGATACCGTCAGCGACCCTCTTGGATGGGATCAAGGCGCTGACCATGAGGATGACCTGCCCTGTCTGCGGCAGTCCAAATTTCTCCCGCGCTGACGGCCCCGGGCGAAACAGATTTACATCAATACCGTTGGGAATTAATGCGCAAGTCCATTGCATTTGGTTGCGTTCGTAATAGTCGGGATTGGTACAGACGAGTCCTTCACAGCCAAAGAGGCGATATTCGGACTTGTCGGATTGGGCCGGCCAATCGCCATTTTGCGTAATGAAAACATGCGGGGGTCGGCTCCCATGGAAGGATGGACGCCGCAAGGCCCAATTCGTGAACGGATAGGAACAGGTTGCAGTGATATCAAAGTCCCGAGGCCGGTACCGACGCAACAATCCGGGCACAAAACTTGCTTCCTCATAAACAGTTTCGCTACGGAAAACGGGTAAGGACGGAAAATGTTCGAAACCCTCGCGCTGGAGCGACCGTGCACGGAGAAATCGATATGGTTGCGACGGCTTTGGATCGCCTGAACCAATGAGGGTCACATCATCTCCGCCAACTGCAAGTTCGGTTGCCAGCGCATTCAGCGCGACTTCCGCGCCTCGTTCATATTTGTGTAGACCGGGCAGCGCGAACAAGATCCTCATTGTGTCTCCTCGCGGCACGCGTCAGCAATGCTTGCCAAATTACCGTTGTTCGACGGAAGTTTACGGTGTTGAAAAGAACCGTGTTGGCGAACCTGTTCGAGATCTCTTTGACTCATGAAAATTCTGTCGCGTTCCGTCACTGAGCGTCTTGGCTGGACAACCGGTTCCTATGCCGTCGCACAAGCCTTCAGGCTGGTCAACAATGTGGTGCTGGCTCGTTTGCTGGCTCCAGAACTTTTTGGAATCATGCTCATCGTTAACACCTTGCGGACTGGTGTTGAGCTTTTGTCGGATATCGGAATTGGCCAGAACATTATCAGCAACAAAAATGGTGAAGATCCGGCATTTTATAATACTGCATGGATATTGCAAATATTAAGAGGAATTATACTTGCTATAATATGTATATCATTCACCTATCCAATTTCGCAATTTTACAATAGTCAGACAATATACAAAATAGTTCCGGTTATATCATCGATATTTATTTTTACTGGGTTCCAATCTATAAGCAGATTTATCGCCCAGAAGAGGTTAAATCTCAGGGCTGTTAGCATATACGATATTTTCGTTGCTGTATCAACGATGATCATTCACATAATATGCGCAGTTATAACACCAACTATATGGGCATTGGTATACGGTGGTATCATATCAAGTTCTGTGGCAATGGCAGGAAGTTTTTTTATAGTAAAAGGCGTAAAGCACAAGTTTGTTTTTTCAATTCCTTATGCCAAGGAGATTATACATTTTGGGAAATGGATACTCCTTTCAACCATAGTTTATTTTCTCTCGATGAACTTCGACCGGCTCTATCTTGCAAGAAGCCTACCATTCCAAATTCTCGGTATCTACGGCGTCGCGCGATCGCTCGCTGATGTCATCAGCCTGCTCATGGCGCGCATTGGCAGCCTCATCATCTTTCCGATGGTGGCTGCTGCCGGGCATTCGGAGGGTGTGCTCAGAGAAAAGCTTGCGCGGGGTCGCACGACGATGTTGTTCGGAGGGGCTGCGCTTGTTTCGTTGTTTGTGGCTTCGTCGGATCTTATCGTGTTTTTGCTCTATGATGATCGATACAAGACTGCAGCGCTTATGCTGCCAGTGCTCGCTCTTGGCGTCTGGTTTTCGATCCTGTGCACGCTTAGCGAATCCGTGCTGCTAGGCGTTGGCCGTCCGTCCTATGGGGCGATGGCAAACCTGGTGAAGCTCGTCTGGCTTGCGGTCGGCCTGCCGATCGGGGTCGTATATTTTGGTGTCGCCGGCGCGATCGGGGTCATGGCCTCTTCGGATCTTGTGAAATATATTCCGTTGCTGGCTGCACAGAAGCGCGAACATATTTCGTTCATGCGGCAAGACATGCTGATTACTCTCGCAATGTGCGGAATGATTATAGTCTGGCGGACTTTGCTGTGGTCTGTTGGATTGTCGGACGGCTTGATGAGCCTTTGGGGTCTTGACCGGCTATGACTCTCGATGGGTCTGTCAATGTCGAGAATGTGGCCCGCGTTGGTGTCGTCGTGATCGGCAGGAATGAAGGGGACAGGCTCATTCGGTGCCTGGATTCTCTTAAGCTCGCTGGGGTGGCGGCCATCGTCTATGTCGACTCCGGTTCGACTGACGATAGTGTGCGGGAGGCCGAAAAGCGCGGTGCCAGCATTGTCAAACTTGATCTGACGAGGCCATTTACGGCAGGCAGGGCGCGCAATGAAGGATTTGAACTACTTGTCCATCAATGCCCGGATATTGGCTTTGTACAGTTTGTTGATGGCGACTGCGAACTGGCGCCGAACTGGCTTTCCAAAGCCCAGGACTTTCTGGATCGCCATGCGAAGGTCGCGATTGTGTGCGGTCGACGGCAAGAGAAGCATCCTGACGCGTCCCAGTATAACAAGCTCTGTGACATTGAATGGAATACGCCTGTTGGCGAAGCCGACGCTTGTGGTGGTGATGCCCTGGTCCGTGTTGGCCCGTTTCGTCACGTCAACGGATTCAGCGATGTCCTGATTGCCGGAGAGGAACCCGAACTCTGCCATCGGCTTCGGGCGGATGGCTGGAAGATTTGGCGTCTGGACGCGGACATGACATTTCACGACGCGGCGATGTATCGGCTGTCCCAATGGTGGATGCGCGGGGTGCGAAGCGGATTCGGCTATGCGCAGGTCTGGTCGGCAACACGAAAAGGGGAGGGCACTGCCCTTTACGGCCAACAAATCCGGCGGGCCGTCATCTGGGCTGGCATTCTGCCAGCAATAACTTTCGTTGCAGCGCTTCATGACCTGCGGTTCATTCTTGGTCTGTTTGGAATCTATGCCCTGCAGGTCACTCGGATCGCACTGCGACATGGGATTATGCACACCACAGCTTGGTCCTATGCATTTTTTGCAATGCTGGCAAAGTTCCCGGAACTGCAAGGCGTTGCGAGGTACGTCTTGATGGCAAGCAGGGGCGGACAGCGATCAGCCATCCTGTACAAATGACCTGACGCTTTCAGTCTGCAGGGTCTTTTTTCAGTGCCACTATGCGAGCGATACCTTCTGCAAGCCCGATGGAGGGGGTCCAGCCCAGCACCTTTCTGGCCAGTGCATTTGAGTAACGCAGGGGCCTCCACCTGGCCTGCTGGCGCCGATATTCAAGCAATTCAGGAAGCTTCGCGCGGTTTCGAAAAGCCAGCCGATTCAGGAGCCTGACCGATCGACCGAGGGCTGCGACAAAGACCCAAGGAATGGGCACCACATAGCCCGTGTGAGCTCCCGCGCGTCGGCAGGCATTGTGGAATTTCCAGAGCGATGGACAGTCATCGTCAACAATATTGAAGACGCGTGCTGTACCAACATCCGCGTCAATCGCTTTCACAATCGCATCTGCGCAATTGTCCACATACGTCAGTCTGAATGCGCCAAAAGGTCCGAAAAGAAGGTCAAGGGATTTGAAGCTTACGGCTGTGCCGTAATCCCAGTCCTTGCCCGGCCCGTATATTGCCCCCGGACGGATGATGATGCACTCGAGTCCAGCGTCCTCGCATCTCTCGGCAACAAGGCGTTCCTGCAACATTTTTGTGATCGTATAGGCATCCCGAGCCTCGGGCTTCGGTTCAAGGGCGGCCGTTTCGTCAATGGTTCTCCGCCTTGGTCGGGATGAATAATCATAAACCGAAAATGAACTGATGTGGACAAATCGGCGCAGTGCCTTGAGGGGCAGACAGTCCACAAGGTTCTCAGTCGCTTGCACAGTGCCCGCGAATTGAGTTGCAAGATCGCCTGACGGGGCAGCAGCAAGATGCACGACAACATCGATATCAAGGTGGTCGCGCCACGCGCCCTTTTGACGCAAATCGCCTTTAATGACCTCGACGACCTCGGGCCAGGCCAGGCGCCCGACATTCGCAGTGGGACGAACAAGAGCAATCACCTGATGGCCAGCTGCGGCGGCTGCGCGAACGACGGAATTTCCAAGGAAGCCCGATGCGCCGGTAACCAATACCTTCATTGCGCAGTCCCCAAGGCAACCAGTTGGTCGACAAGACGAGCTGTCGCAGCAATGTCGGATGACGAAATGGGTGGTTTCTCGTCGTTGGCAAGCGCCGCATAGATCGCATCAAGCATTCTTGGCATGCCATGGTAAGTCCCATGCTGAAGGACCTTGTCCCGAAGATTGGCCATGCCTGACTTGGCCAACCGATATCCTGAGCGCACCTGCTCAAAGGGTGCCCACTTGCCGGAATCACTGGCGCGCTGGAGCCGCAGATAGGGGTTGTAGAAATCCGATTCCACTATTGCCTTGGTGCCTCTCACGATCAGCCGGAACATGTCCGGCTTCAGGTCTGAGGCAATCCGCAGCCGGCCGCGGCACGTCCCATATGCGACAAGCGCGTCGAGGTGATCAAAACCAACGCGGCTGTTGCCGCTCAGGTTATCAAGAGTGCCTGAAACAGTCCCTCCCGATGTCTGCTCCCCTGCGTAATGCAGGAACATATAGGCGAGGTGAGGCAGAAAGTCGTGCACAGCGCCGCCCGGCAACTGCACACCAGGACCCTCGAGGTTAAGATCCCCAAACGGCCCTGCATTCAGGTCAAGCGAGAGCAGCAGATCGATCTCGCGAACGGCGCCCAAAGTGCCCGCTTGCAACAGCGAGTCTATTTGCCGAACATTGTCATTGAACAGCAGGTTGCGGCTCTCGACGAGCCATTTACCGCACGATTCCGCCAGCGCGAGCAGCTCTGCCGTTTCCGAACCGGTCGCGGACATCGGCTTTTCGCAAATCACATGTGTTCCGGCCTTCAGGCACATGGATACAAGTGCGCCGTGGCTCTGCGGTGGCGTCAGGACATGAACCACATCCGGCCGGGCAGATTGCAACATCTCGTTGGCGTCGAAATAGCAGCCTTCCGCTCCGAAGCGCGCTTGCGCAAATCTTGCTGTTGCCTTGGCCGTGTCGCAAACGCCCACAAGATGCACGCGCGACGAGCTGGCCAAAAATGGCAAATGCTCGTTTGCGATGCCACCACAGCCGATAACCGCAACTTTGAAGGATTTCTCAGGACCACCCACACTCACGACCTATCGAACTGAACTGGCATTGTCGCGCACGCCCATGGCCTCGTTCGTGTTAAGAACTGACTGAAATTCCCGAAAAAGCATTTCCGAATTGGTGGTGATGTCATGCATGCGCTCGACAGCGGTTCTCGCATTCCGTGCCAGAGTTTCGCGAAGTTGGCCATTAGTGATCACCCTCTTGAGCGCGCCGGCGAGAGCTTCGGTATTACTGGCGGGAACGATCAAGGCGTTTGTTTCGTTGATTGCGAGCTCCGGAATGCCGCTGATCCATGTGCTGACCACAGGTACACCAATCGCCATGGCTTCCATCACCGAGACCGGAAGCCCTTCGGAAAATGAAGGCAAACAGAAGACATCGGCATCTCCAAGCTCTCGCGCCACGTCAGCCGGGAGAAGCTCGCCTGAATATATTATTCTGTCTTCCAGCCCCAGCCGTTCGCCCTCGCGCCGAATTGCTGGTTCGAAGGGGCCTGCCCCGATGATCTGAAGTTCTGCATGTGTGCCCTCATCGGCCAAAGATTTCAGGGCGTTCAAGAGGATCAGATGACCTTTTTCGGGGGATAGTCGGGCAACGGAGACAATGCGGGGAACAGCGCGATCAGGCATCTCGGTGCGCATCGGGAAGGCCGTCAGGTCGATCCCGCACCGAATCACGCGATAGCGATTCCAGAATTGAGGATCCGTCACTCGGCAAAGTTGGGATTTGGTGTAGTCGCTGATGCAGATGATGAAAGCTGCAGAGGCTGCCTTGAGGTCGAGCCGGGCTACAGCATCATCCACGAAGTCCTGGAATCCGTGAATTGTGAAGCTCCAACTTGTCTCTTTGTCAGAAGTGCGGTTCAGAATTTCACAGGCCAGCCACGCTATTGTCGCCGGCGTCTGCCCGAAATGTGCGTGCAAATGGCGGATGTTATTGGCACGGCAATACTTTGCCGTCAGCGAAGCATAGCAGAAGTGCGCAATACGTCGAAGGATCAGGTTCAGATCCAGTCGCGCAGATCGGATCGCAATCAGCAGCGTGGCAATCATTGCGAGCGGATGCAGGGCGGCCATAATCGCCACTGTGACAGCCAAACGCGATCTTGATCCTTTGAGGTAAAATGTCGCAGCCTGGCGCTGATGCGCTTCTTCCGACGCCAAGTCGGCAGTTTCTGGCAGGTTCAACGCAACGGGACTTATGGGTTGCCCCATGCGTTCCATCGCATCAATTTCGCCTGAAATGAATGTCAGCGCCACTCTAGGATAGTGCGTCATGAGATAGGCGACGTGCATTTTCTGGTTTCTCTCGCCTTCCGGAATGCTTTAAGAATGCGATCTTTCTGCTTTATGTTTAAGGACCCGTTAACTCGACTTCGCTTGATATTCGAAACTGCGGAAGTCAACCCCGTTGCCCAATTCAGACGGTAACGGTTCAGTTGGGTTTCTGCATTATGAGCTGCAGCATAAATGAGTTTGCATTGGCATGTCCGGCAGACGGAATTGCGTCAGGGATTTGAAGTGGTTTTCAGTAATTTCGACGAAATCAGGATCATTAATCTCGCCTCGCGAAAAGATCGGCGTGCGAAGATGATCGACGAATTGCGAAGGGTCGGACTTGCAGATGACCCGCGCGTTGTGTTTTTTGATGCACTTTCTTTTTCCGACGCGGGTCCATTTTCCTCACCCGGTGCTCGGGGTGTTTTTTACAGCCAGCTGGCGATACTCGATCAGGCTGCGAAACGGGGACACAGTGTCCTGATAGTCGAAGACGATGTCGATTTTGTTGAAGGTGCCGAGAAATTTGTACCGGATGAAGATTGGGCGATTTTCTACGGCGGTTATTATGCAAAAGATCCTGACAACCTGCTGGAGAGCGATATCATTGGCGCGCATTTGATGGGATTTAGTGCTCCAATTGTTCCCATTGTTGCGGATTATCTTCGCTCGATCTCCTTTGAAGGTATTCATCCCCCGATTGATGGAGCGTACGTCTGGTTCAGGCGGGCACACCCTGATGTCCCAACCCTGTTTGCGCGGCCACCGCTTGGTCACCAGCGACCGTCTCGCAGCGATATTGCCGAACTGCGTTTTTACGACAGGCTGCCTGTTTTCAGGCAAGGTGCGTCAGCTGGCCGTGCAGTGAAGAGATCGATAAAGAATCTCTTTCGGCCAACTCTCGCAAACTGATTGTAGACACATGCAAAACGCCAACTGGGTTTGCAATTTGAACTTTGCGACCGGTGCCTTGTCGATTAAGCATCGATCCATCTGCAGAACCAAGGCGTGTTCAGGCGAGGAGCTAAGACCAGCATGAAATGGGTTGCCCTCCTCTTGTTTATGGCATCCGTGCCAATCCTTATTGGTTGGTTGCGAGCGAACCCGCAACGCGCGCCTATCGTATGGACGGCGATGGGCTTTCTGCCATTTGTTATGGATCCCTGGCATCTGATTATTGGCCCAATCTCATGGGCAATGTGGCCGGGCTATGTGAAGGGCCTTGAGCTTTCACTCCTCGATTTTGTCGCCTTGGCTGTTTTTCTTCGCTATCAAAACGTCCGTGTTCCGTCGCCCATACTGAAAATACTCCCCATTTACATCGGCGTTGTTTTGACAACGATGATCTATTCGGCGGTCCCGATGGCTGCGTTTTTCTATGCATGGCAATTGGCACGTGTCCTGCTGATTTTTGCGGCTGTTTCAAAAATCTGTCAGGATCCGCGAGGCGCTTCGGCTCTCATTCGGGGCATGGTTCTGGGGATCTGCTTTCAGGCGGGCTTTTCAATCGACCAAAAGCTGTCGGGAGTCACGCAAGCAAGCGGCACATTTGGTCACCAGAATCTTTTGGGCATGATCTCCCATTTTGTTGTATTTCCAGCTCTCGCAATGCTTATGGTTGACGGTAAACAGCGTGCGCCGCTTTACGGCGTCATCGCAGGAGCCATCGTCGTTATTTTTGGCGCGTCACGTGCTACCTTGGGTCTTGCAGCGTTTGGATTCGTGACTCTGCTTGTTCTTTCGATTGCGCGCAAACCAACGCCTCGAAAATCGATGATCGTCGGGCTTGGTCTGGTTGGCTTGGCCGTCGCGGCACCATTGGCGTTGTCTTCACTGCAAGAGCGGTTTGCGGTTGCTCCAATCTCAACCGACTACGATGAAAGGGCAGCTTTCGAGCGTGCAGCCAGAATGATGATAGCCGACCATCCGATGGGCGTTGGATCGAACCAATATGTCGTGGTTGCCAACACGCAAGGCTATTCCGATCGGGCCGGTGTGGTTTGGAATTATGGGAGTAGGGGGGCCAATGTCCACAATGCCTATCTGCTCGTATGGGCTGAAACCGGTTTTATGGGCTTGGCCGTCTTTGTCCTGCTTTTGCTGACGCCAATCAGAATAGCATTTCGAACCGCATGGCAAAACAGAAGGGACCCGCGCGGCGATCTGCTTCTTGGCCTTGGTGTCTGTCTGGTCGTCGTGGTCACCCATTGCTTTTACGAATGGATTTTTGTGGTGTACCCGGTGCAAGTGATGTTTGCCATGGATGCTGGAATGATAGCGGGCTTGGCACGCCAGATTTCGGTTGAGAAAGGCCTGCTTGCAAAGTCTGCAAGGCAGAATGAGCTGCAGCCTGCTGTTGCGAACGGAGTCGAAGTGGCTTGATCGCTCAAGCCACTTCATTCCCGGGACTATCGTCAATCCTTATTTCGCGGCAGCAGCCTTGCCCTCAGGCGCTTCATAGCCTGGCTGATATTCGATTTTTCCGCTGGCTCGCGCTTCTTTCAGGCGCTTTTCCCCGATATTGTTCAAAGCTTCATTGCGAATGGCCTGAACTGCGAGGGGACGCGCCTGTTCGGCAGGGACTGTAATCGGCTCTGTGCCAGTAATGACGCTGACGGCCACAACGCGACCAGTCGGCGTAATGAACGGTTCGCCTGGGGGCAAAGACGTGACCTGCTTAAGCGCCGCCGGTGCTACAGTGCCGGAGTCAAGTGCGCTGCTCCCGCGCTGGTACTTGATCCCCATGGACGTGAGCCGGGCCATGATCGCATCCATGGAATGATCCGCTTCAAGCGCCTTGAGCAATGGCCCGGGATCCGCAGGAAGTTCAAACCGGATCTGGTCCAGCTTGTACCGTGTGCGCGAGGCGAAGGCCATCGGGTGGCTGGCGATATATTTGTCAATTTCGGCAGCTGTCGGAACGGGAATCGTATCTGCCGACTTCTTTGCATACATCCTCACCAGCAGGTCTTCAGTCATGCGGCGCTGCTGGGTGATGAACGCCGGATCTTTGTCCAACCCCTGTTCTTTTGCAGATTGGGCCAGCAATCGGCGGTCAATCACTTGTTGCAGCAACTGGCGCATGGCCAGCTTCTTGTCTGCGTTTGGTGGCAAGTTCACACCGTTCAGTTCGGAATTAAGCTCGTCCAGCGTAATTTCTTCGCCATTGACGACCGCGACAACCTGACCAGTCGCCTTCTTTCCGCAGCCTGTTGTCGCCAGCAGGGCAGCGACAAGTCCAATATATGTTGCAGTTCTCAAACTCGATTTCACGACAAATCTCCAGCTTAACCCCCTCAGGACAGAAGGGCATTTTGCCCTCTGTTGCCCGGACCGGCCTTCATGTGGTAGCTGGTGATAGGCTACAATTTTTCAGATTTGCAATGGGGGAATGCGTTGGAAACCATCTTTGACTGGGTTTCGGTTGCCATATTTGCCGGGCTGATCGTGCTTTTCCTCCAGCGTTCGTCCGAAGCCGAACCAAGGGACCATCTCTGGCAGTATCTTGCCGCTTCTGTGGGGTGTGCCGTTGGCAATTACCTTGGGAACGAAGGGTATGAGGTCTGGGCGGGCCTCACATTAACATTCGTGCTTGTCTTTGTCTGGATTGTCCTGCGTCCATACGAAGGCTGGAAAAAGGACTGATTCAGCCTGTGATCAACAGTTTGCGACCATTTGGTTGCAATTCCTGGATCATTGCCGAAGCAAACTCGCGAAGCACGGGCTCTGCACTGCCATAATCCGGAAGCACGGTCGAAACCCTGACCAATATGCCATCAGGAATGATTTCATTGAGGTTGGCCCGTATGACTGCAGTCCGCTGCTCGATCCAGCTGGTTGGTGATTCAGATCCGATCCGTGTCCAGTACATGACTTGTTCGGTGCGGGATGGACTTTCCGCGCTGAAGAAGCGCGCCGGAATTTGGATTCCAGGGCCAAGGTTGAGTGATTTGGTCTTGGTTTCGGTCAGGGAATAGCCGCCTGCCGGATAACAGACCTCTGGCCGGTGAAGCTGGAGCATTCCATTTTGCGTATTGCTGTAGGCAATAAGCAGCATCACCGGCGGGCGGTCATCTGACACATAAACTCTTGTCAGTACATCGCTATACAGGCTCTTGACCAACGGGTCGTCGGGCGGAAGCACCAATCCGCTTCTGGTCTCGAAGCTCCATTGGCCAATCTGCGTAGGGATCATGCTTTCCAATTCGCCTGGCTTCAAGCGACGCATTGTTTCGCGGGGTTCACGCGCAAAAGCGACCACGGCCGTTGCCGTCAGCGCCGCTCCCATCAGCAAATGTCTACGCGTAAGTTGCGAAGTCATTGCGGACTCGGTCCCCGTCTCACGCGGCATCACGTGTCTCTTTCTTTACGTAGCGCCGCCAAAGGGGCTCTGCCACGACATCAAGCGCAAATATTGACAAAAGTGCGGTAACAAACATCGTCATGCCAGCAAAATTATGAAGGAAGCCCTGCGCAGCCGCTTCTCCTGCATGATATGTCAGCAATATCAAAATGAGGACACGAACCAGATTTGCAAAAATCGCGACCGGCACGATCGCAAGGATCAGCAAGGCAGCGTATTCCCAATCCAGCTCATGTCTCACATAAACGTAAAACAGCGATATGGCCGAGAGTGATATGAGCGAATTCAGGCCGGAGCACGCAGCGGCGACGAGTAACTGATACTGCCCGATCTGGATTGTCACACCTGCACCTGCAATGGGATAGCCGAGCGCGTAAAGCAGCTCGATAGCGGCCTTTGAAATACCGATCTTCAAGGGTTGGGTGATAATGGCGACAACTGTGTCTGGTGGTGGGAAAGCAAACAAAAGATAGAATAGCGGGAAGGCCAAGCGACGGATCGCACGCGCCCCAACAAAGCTGTAGAGCGTCGTGACAAGCAGGCCATACATCAGAAATCCCTGAATTTCGATGATTTGGGTCACGCTCGAGAGAAAGTAGAGGCCCAGGAGCGGTATAAAGAGCAGGGCAACCTTATAGGCAGGCGGCGGCTCGATCACCGTTTCAATCCGCCCCCACTGCCGTGCCAAAAGCCAGAGTCCGGTTGCGACAACGATTGGGCCATGAGCACCCTGTTCGGTTCCCCAGCTGAGCTGGGCCACAAGGAGCATTGTTGGAACAAGGATCGCGGCCAGACCAATCGACAACAGCCAATTGGTCTTCACAAAATTCAGGAAAGAAGATTTTTGGGCAATCTGCACTAACAGGTCCTCAAAGGCGTTTCAGCCCAAACCATTGCCGTCACAAAATTCCTCCCACCCAATGGCGAAATGCGACCCTTGAAGGAGGCGGCCTGACCTTTGGAGCAAAAAGTTTAACGAAGTGCCGCCGTCATTGCAATGAATTGAACGGTTTGTCGCATCCCGTTGCGGGACCGCGAAGTTGGCACAGCGAACAAATCTGCCAAGCATGGACGTTTAAATCGCCGAAGATTGATATTGTAATCAATGCACTATTGCTTCCAATGATCCCAAGTTCGTTAGCTGGGCAAAGTTCAACGCTTGTCGATATTATCCGACAGGCGGTCGATCGAGTGTTCAATCGGGCAGGTGATACAGCCATTGAGCCGGGGTTGCGGCCGGAATAATATGGGATCGCATCCGGGGAGAGAAACTAATGCGTCACATCAAGTTCATTTGTAGCATAGTTTTTGCGGGATGTGCTGCGCTGCCCTTTGCAATCGGACCTGCAATCGCCGCACCGCCTGCTGAAGAAAAATTGAAATGGGACGTTTCTGCGCCTCCGGGCTTGAAGGTGCGCCAGGTCAGCATCGATGTGACCGAAGGGTCATGGATGAACATTGATGTGAGCCCGGATGGCAAGACAATAGCCTTCGATCTCTTGGGCGACATTTACACAATGTCGATTTCCGGCGGCATACCGAAACGGATTGCGGAAGGGCTGCCTTATGAAACACAGCCGCGCTTTTCTCCTGACGGCAAACGCATTGCTTTCACATCGGATCGCGGCGGTGGCGACAATATCTGGATCATGAACGCTGACGGTTCCGATAAGCGGCAAGTGACGAAGGAGGATTTCCGCCTCCTCAACCAGCCAAGCTGGAGCCCGGATGGACGGTTCATTGTCGCGAAAAAGCATTTCACCACTGGCCGCTCTTTGGGAACCGGGGAGGTCTGGCTCTATCACGTTTCGGGCGGAAATGGCGTGGCGCTGGTCAAAAAACCAAACGAGCAGCACCAGAAGGAATTGGGAGAGCCGATCTATGCACCCGATGGGAAGCATATCTACTTCACGCGCAATGTAACGCCCGGGCCCATCTTCCAATATGCGCAGGACTCCAACACGCAGTTGTTCGATATTGAACGCTACGACCTCGATACCGGGGAAATCGAGCCGATTATTACTGGCGCAGGCGGTTCAGTCAGGCCATCGCCGTCGCCCGATGGCAAGATGATTGCATTTGTCCGCAGGGAGCGAACCAAGTCAAAACTCTATATCAAGAATCTGGCGACTGGCGAAGAGCGTAAAGTCTATGACGCGCTCGATCAGGACGTTCAGGAGACATGGGCCGTTACAGGTGTCTATCCCAATATGGATTGGACTCCGGATTCTGCCAGCATTGTCTTCTGGGCAGGGGGCAAGATCCGGAAGCTTGATGTTGCTGCCGGCAGATTGAGCGATATTCCCTTCCACATTGCTGACACGAGGGACGTGATTGATCCGCCACGGCCCCCTATTGATGTGGCTCCTGCGCAGTTTCAGACCAAGATGCCCCGAGGGGTAGCCGTGTCGCCCGATGGCCGCAGCGTCGTTTTTGAAACGCTTGGGAAACTGTGGATCAAGCCAATGGCCGGTGGCGCGCCGAAAAGGCTGACCAAGGTTGCGGACGCCATGGAAGCCTATCCCTCCTGGTCGCGGGATGGGAAGTCCATTGTCTATGTCTCCTGGACAGATTCTGATCTGGGGCAGATCCGGGTCATCGGACAAAATGGCGGCGTCGCGCGGACCGTAACGCGTTTGGGCGGGCTTTATTCGCGGCCCCGCTTCTCGCCCGACGGTCGCACGATCGTTTTTGAAAAAGGGCAGGGCGGCTTCCTCAGTTCAGCGCGCAATTCTGATCAACCTGGAGTCTATCGCGTGGCCTCGTCCGGAGGGGATCCGGTCCGTATCGCCAAGGACTTCAGCAACCCCGCATTCGCTGACGTCAATGACCGCGTTTTCATGATGGAAAGCACGGACGGGAAGCAGCGGCTTGTGAGCACGGACCTCAATGGCCAAGCCAAGAGGGTTCACGCCGAAGGCGAGTTGGTCAATGCGTTCGAAGTCTCGCCCGACGGGCAGTATTTCGCGTTCCGGCAGAATTATGAAGCATTTGTGATGCCCATGCTGCCCGGCACTCAGGATGTGAGTGTCTCTCCGTCTGGCGGACCACTCCCCGTAACCCGCGTGAGCGGGGATGGTGCCGACTATATCCAGTGGAGCAACGGCGGCAGGGAAATCCATTGGTCGTTGGGACCGACGGTCTTTTCAGCCGGTCTGTCTGCTCTCTTTGCCAGCGCACCGGCTGCCGACGGCGCAAAGCCTGCAAAGTTCGAACCGCCAAAAACAGGCGTATCCCTGTCGATGACGATCGACAGGGATATCCCGAAGGGCAGTATTGCCCTTGTCGGCGCGCGGATCGTGTCGATGGCCAATGCAGAGGGCGGCATGATCGATGATGGCGTGATCCTTGTCGAACACGACAGGATCAAGGCAATCGGGAAGCGCGGCGAGGTCAATGTGCCCCCCGGAACCCCCACTCTTGATGTCAAAGGCAAGACGATCATGCCGGGGCTGGTCGATGCGCATGCACATGGTCCCTACGGCATCGATGAGCTGACGCCACAGCAGAATTGGACGGACATGGTCAATCTCGCGCTCGGCGTGACGACCCGCCATGATCCTTCAAGCCGCGCAGCGACGGTCTTTCCAGCACTTGAAATGGAGCGGGCTGGACTGATCGTCGGACCGCGCACCTTTTCAACCGGGGAAATCATCTATGGGGCCAAGCAACCGGAGGTCTATGCCCAGATCGACAGCCTGGATGATGCCCGTGCCCATGTTCGGCGCCTGAAGGCCCAGGGAGCGCACAGCATCAAGAACTACAACCAGCCGCGCCGAGAGCAGCGTCAGCAAGTCATTGCTGCAGCGCTTGAGGAGAATATGCGATCTGTTGCCGAAGGCGGCTCTCTGTTCGGATTTGACATGACCCTCATCGCTGACGGCAATACGACGGTCGAGCACAATATCCCGCTTTCGACCTTCTACGATGATGTTCTGCAGTTCTTTTCAAAGTCGAAGACAGGTTACACACCAACTCTGGTCGTCACTTATGGCGGGCCGGCGGGTGATCCCTATTGGCGCGCCCATACCGATGTCTGGCGCAATCCGCTGCTGCAAAAACATGAACCGCCGAGCATTTTGAATGCCGCCAATGCAAGGCGCCAGATCGCGCCCGAAGAAGATTATGTGGACGACGACAATGCCCGTGAAGCGCACAAGTTGGCGAAACTCGGGGTGCCGGTCTCGATCGGCGCGCATGGGCAGGAACCCGGCATTGCGGCGCATTGGGAGCTTTGGTCTTTCGTGCGCGGCGGGATGTCACCCATCGAAGCGCTGGCCGCTGGCACAATCAATGCCGCCCGTTCGCTCGGCTATGACCGTGACGTCGGATCGCTGGAGGCCGGCAAGCTGGCTGACCTTGTCATTCTGGATGCTGACCCAAGTGCCGATATTCGCAACAGTGACAAGATTTCCAAGGTCATGATTGGCGGCAGGCTCTATGACGCGGCCACACTCAACGAGGAAATCACAGGCACTCGGAAGCGGAAGCCCTATTTCTGGGAGCAATCGGCAGGATCAGAAGCCATGTCGGCCCAGCCAGGTGCTGATTTCGGTCACGGCGATCGGTAGAAGCTCGCGGCGCTCGATGTAGTAATGGTCGGCGCCCGCGATAGTGCGCAGCTCCTTGTCGGACGAGGCCACAGCGTCGAACAGGCGCTGTGCGTGGCTCGGCGTGCAGGCGAGGTCGGCCGAGTTGCTGATGACCAAGGTGGGGCAGGAAATCCGGGACGCATTGCCAAGCCCGTCTGCGCGGCTTTCATCATAGCTCCATTGCGAGAGCCATGAGCGCAAGGTGGTGAACCGGCCCAATCCCACGGGGCCGTCGTTGGCGATCCGCGGATCACCCAGATAACATGTGCCAGGCTTGCGATCGGAAGGATCCTGGCTTGGATCGAGCCAACGCACATCGCACATTGTGCCCTGAACGACAAAGCAGCGTTCTGCATCGGGGTCAGAACTCGCCCGGATATCAGCCAGCTGGGACTTGACCCAGTGTGTAATGCGGCGATTACGCGCAATTTGAGCTGCCCTGAAGCGCTTCACAAATGCGTCGGAATAGGGAGGCGTATTCGGACAGTCCGGCGCATAGATGTTCAACTCCCGGTCGCGTTCGAAAGGCTTTCCTTCATCAAGGATCGAAGGATCGAGCCATTCGGTCATTGTCACGGACCGGCTGACATGGGCCGCAAGAAGCAGGATCGCGTCTGCAGGAACGAGGCCGGCGCCCTTGAGGTCGACGGGATCTCCTGCCGGCGTTTCGGTGATTGACGGATGCTCTGCCTGATCCTGGTAGAAGAGTGAGAGAGAACCACCACCGGACCACCCCCCAAGCACGATCTTGTCATAACCAAAGCGCTTCTTTGCGTCTGCAATGCATGCGCCGAGATCGAGCACGCATTTTTCCATGATCAGCGCGGTGTCATTTCCCCGGTAACGGGGGTTGCAATAGATTATGTGGTAACCGGCATGGGCAAGTGCTGTGACGAGAGGAAGAAAACTGCCCCCGCCAATGGGATGGCTGAACAGGATAACAGTTCGACAGTCCTTGTCGGATGGCCTGATACGCATGCATTCGACAAACACCTGCCCGGAGGGCCCCCCGTAAGTTTCCTTCAGGCGCCCCGCATCTGCGTGGACAAAGCCATAGGGTTCGCGGATGATATCCATTGCCGACTCCAAGCTCCAAGCACCTGGAGCGACCTAACACCAGTCACTGACCAGAGTAAGATACGGAAGACTTCAATGACAACAAAGCAGCAACAGCCAAGCGGCATCCATCACATCGCCATCATGGCGGCTGACATAAAGACGCATATCGCCTTTTTTTCCGAAGTGATGGGATGTCCGTTGGTGGCCCTGTTCGATATGCATGGCGTACCCGGCGGCCTGCATGCCTTTTTGCGCATGAATGAACGCAGCTATTTTTCGATTGTCCAGCTGCCGGGTGTGGACCAGATACCCGTGACGCTCGGCGTTACGCACGCGGGCAATGGGGCGCTTCCCAGTGCAGCCGGGACCATGCAGCATCTGGCTTTTCGGGCAGATGATGAGGTCGGTCTGCTGTCGATGCGGGATCGGATCAGGAGCCACGGGGTCAATGTCATTGGCCCTATTGATCATGGCTTTTGCAAATCCATCTATTTTGCAGGGCCTGACCAATTGACTCTGGAAGTGGCAGCGCCTGTCTCTCAAGTTGATCCGGACCTCTGGATCGATCCGGCTGTCCTTGCCAAGGCTGGAATTTCTGCAGAGGAATCGGCTCGCTATCGGTCGCCAGAGGCATATGACGGTCCGTCAGGCATTCCTCAGCCCCCCTATGATCCAGCAAAACCGCACATGTCTTATCCAGCGGACATGTATCAGGCGATCCTGCGCGCGCCGGACGAGGTTATAGCAAATGCGCAATCCTTCTCCAGGCCGCCTGTGAACGCCTGAGATCCGGCCGCAAATTATTTTGCCAAATACGAGATTCAGTGATCTGCGTCACTGAACTGCAATCCGCATAGGCTACTCATCGAATTGCGACCCAAGGGATTGTCCTGCAATCCTTCCTGTGGCCCGGCGAGATTCGTCGGGCCACTTCTTTTTGGATCGCTCCAAACCGCAGCAATTCCGATGCAGATCGCGCAAGGAGTAAAATCGGCACGGCTCGTGTCGTTATTCCTATCTGAGACCAATTTGGGGAAACAGATTGAGATGATTGAAGAAAAGCAAGCGGCGCCTGGAGGCAATACTGTAACCAAAGTTGTCGAGCGCCTGTTCGGGCGCTCCAACTCGACCGTTCCGTCGCAGCCTACAGGTGAACTGGCGCGCTATAATGAAACGATCCAAACCGTTCGCGAGGTTATGCTTCGTCACGTCATCGAGCCCAATCCCGCCAATTATGACCTGGTCTATCGCCATGTCATTGCGCATGAACCCCGTCTCGAAGAAGCAATGGAGCGGCTCATTCGCTCCGGCTATGCGTCTGGGACTCTCAGTTTTTCGAGCGCTCAGGGAGGCGTTTCGGAATCTGCCATCGACAACATAGTCGAAGACGCACAGAAGCACCTTGTCGCCATCGAAGCGATGATCAAGAAATCCACGACGGACGCAAAAGGATTTGGCGACGCTTTGGAAGGTAGCGCAGCCAAGTTCTCGAACAATGATCCAGATTCATCGCTCCAGTCGCTCATCAGCGTTACCAAGGCGATGATTGAAAAGACCCGGGCTGCCGAAAATGAATTGCGGCTTCGGTCGAAGGCCATGACGGACCTGAAGATGTCCTTGAATGAGGCGCAGGTGCAGGCTGATACCGACGCGCTCACAGGGCTCTCAAATCGCCGTGCCTTTGAACGCATGCTCGGGGCCGGGGGCGCTCGCGCAATGATGAGCGGCAAGCCTATGTCGCTCGCAATATGCGACATTGATCACTTCAAGAAGTTCAATGACACTTATGGTCACGACGTCGGCGATCGCGTCCTGCGTTTTGTGTCCAGCGTCCTGCTTGAAAACTGCGGTCGCCGTGGGGCTGTTTCGCGCCACGGAGGCGAGGAGTTTGTGGTCATTTTTGAGGAGACGACTCCCGAAATGGCCTATGAGATCATTGATGCGGCCCGGCGCGATCTTTGTGAACGCAATTTTGTAAACAAGGACACTGACGAATCCATCGGCAATATCTCGTTTTCCGCTGGCGTTGCCGTTCTCGGCGGCACTGGAGACGTCGGCCATCTGCTGCGCAGCGCCGACCGATCACTCTACAAGGCAAAGGCCGACGGCCGGAATTGTGTCGTCATGGCCCCGCAAGGCTGACGCCTTCAAGGGTTCGGCAAACATGATCTGAAGGTCAGCGGCGCGGCTCCGGTCACACGGTGCTGGCGCGCCCGCTAAAGTGCATAATCCGAAGAGAATTGCTGATGAGGCGGATCAGACGCCTAGACACTGCAAGCACGATCTGCCCTTCCGCAGCTTCAAGGGGTGAAGTCCGCGAATGACCCCATTGTTCACATTATATGGTTCGCTCAAGTCAGCCTCTCTTTGAGCATACCAAATGTCTGATTGTCCGGAACTTCGGACTGATCGCGAATTCGGAAACCAGGCCACTAGGCCGCCTAGCGGACATGCATTGAGCGAATGCGCTGATGGTGACTTCACGCCCAATTCCGGCCATTTCGCCACGGCTGATTGTTCTCTGGAGCCCGCATGAATGGAAGGTAAAATTCGGGTTGGCTATGGCCTTGGAAAGGGCAGCTGAGTACGAGGGGGCAAGGGGCAAAGATCCAAATTGGGGCGTGGACAAAACATTGGAAGCGCAGCCTGGGGGAAGAATATCTTATGGAATACGCCGTCGGCTTGATCCTGGGCTTGGCAGTCTCTGGCTTTGCTGCCGCGAGTGGCTTCGACCGCGACCGCGCCTTTTACCCGACGGTCCTGATCGTGATTGCGTCATACTACTCGCTGTTTGCAGTGATGGGCGCGTCGGGGAACTCGACGTTGGAGATTGAGATTGCAGTTGGGCTGGTATTTTCAGTCTTTGCCTTGCTTGGCTTCAAGAAGAGCATGTGGTTGACGGCAGCCGGTCTCGCCGGACATGGATTCTTTGACTTTTTCCTTCATCCCACGCTTGTCACGAACCCCGGAATGCCAGTGTGGTGGCCTGGCTTTTGCGGCACAATTGATATCGTGGTGGGTGGTTGGCTGGCGAGCCAACTTTACTTGGCGCGGAAGACAATTCGCCGTGAGGAGCCATCGCCGTGAAAGCGATTGTTCGCGAAACATATGGCCCACCGAGCGTATTGCGACTCGATGACGTTCCCATGCCTGCTGTTGGCGACAATGATGTGCTGGTGCGCGTCCATGCAGCGTCTGCCAACGCTGGCGACTGGCATCTCCTTCGTGGAACGCCGTTCGCGTTTCGGCTGGTGGCTGGCCTGATCAAGCCAAAATTCAGGATTATTGGTTGCGACATTGCCGGAAACGTCGAAGTCGTCGGCCGCAGCGTCACCCAATTCAAGCGCGGCGATGAAGTGTACGGAGAGGTCTCTCGCTGTGGGTATGGTGCGTACGCCGAGTACGTAACGGCGCATGAGAGTGCATTGGCGGCGAAGCCGGCAAACCTCTCGTTCGAAGAAGCTGCCTGCGTCCCCACAGCCGGCTGCACGGCGCTGCAGGCGCTGCGGAAGGGCAAGATTGAACCTTCGCAGAAGGTGTTGATCCATGGCGCTTCCGGCGGTGTGGGCACATTCGCGCTGCAGATTGCCAAGGCGTTTGGAGCGGATGTGACGGCCGTCTGTAGCACGAAAAACATCGATATGATCCGGGCGCTTGGTGCCGAACACGTGCTCGACTACACAAAAGTCGATTTTGCGAACTCCGGCCAAAAGTTCGATCTCATTTTGGCAGCGAATGGCGACCGGTCAATCTGGGACTATAGACGCACGTTGGCCCCCGCCGGTCGGTACGTGATGAGCGGTGGATCGAACCGCCAATTTCATGAAGCGCTGCTGCTCGGTCCGCTGCTTTCGATCGCCCGACAGACGCTGGGAAACCTGCTCGCGAGGCCCAACCAGACGGACCTGCTGGTGTTGAAGGAGCTTGTTGAAGCCGGCAAAGTGCAGCCTGTCATCGAGCGCAGCTACCCGCTGAGCGAAGTGCCCGAGGCTATCCGGCATCTCGAATCCGGGCATGCAAGCGGTAAGCTCGTGGTTGCCATTTTGCGCAAAGACGATTCGAGGCAGTGATGCGGTTCTGATGAGCATTACAAGGGAGCATCTTCCGGGCGTTGGATGATCTGCGCTTTCGGAGTGCAATAAGTGGCAGTTGGATGTCCACAAAGTCTCCGGCATCGACCGGCTCTGCTGCCAGAAAATTAAGTGTGCGGACCTTTGACGAGTTTCATGTACATCGCCTTGAGCAACCTGACCCGATCCGGCAGCGCTTGCCGGGAATTGGGGGGCATATGGACGGCGAAGCAAACGAGCCGCCAACGATCGGCATCTGGATGACCACTGCACTGGTGGTCGGGACGATCATTGGATCAGGTATTTTCATGCTGCCGGTCAGCCTTGCACCCTTGGGCCGCAATGTGCTGATCGGATGGCTCATCAGTGGCGTTGGCGTACTATGCGTTGTTTTCGCGCTGTCACGGCTATCGCGATTGAGCGGCGACGGGATCCAGGCCAATGTGGAGCGGGAGTTTGGTCCCACTGTCGCTTTCCTCGTTGCATGGGCATTCTGGGTTTCGAACTGGACGGCCCAAGCGTCAGTTGCGATTGGCGTAGCGTCCGCGTTGTCCTTTGCCGAACCGCAATTTGTCCGACCAGATCTTATCATTCCGGTCTCAATCGGCTGGGTGATCCTGCTGACAGGCGTCAACATGATCGGGGTGCGGGCGGTTGGTGGGCTCTCGCTCGTCACCGTGGCGATAAAGCTCTTGCCGCTTCTCGCGGTCATCTGGTTGTTCCTCGAACACGGCTTGACGGGTGGTCGCCTTGAGCCGCTGCCGGAGATGCCGATCAATATTGGCAATATAGCCAGCGCTACCGCTTTGACCTTTTTCGCATTCACAGGCTTTGAATGTGCGACCACGCCGGTTGGCAAGGTTCGCAATCCCGGGCGCACGATTCCGCGCGCGTTGCTGGGTGGCACCGCCTTCGTCGTCGTCCTTTATCTAGTTGCCGGGACAAGTATCCAGATGCTTTTGCCCGCCGATACAGTCGCGACGTCGCCCGCGCCGTTTGCCGATGCGCTTGTATCCCGCTGGGGGCACGGCGTCGCAAGCCTTGCTTCACTCACGATCGCGATCGCCGCAATAGGATGCCTGAACGGACTCATACTTGCGACGGGTGAACTGGGCTATGCCATGGCTTTGAGGGGCGATCTGCCCGCCGTCATGGCCAAAACACGCGGCGTCAACACCCCGGTAGTGGCGCAGTTGGTGGCATCGGGGCTGACCATTCTTCTGATAATCGCCAATGCCAGCCGCGCGACCGCAAACCTGTTCACCTTCACTATCCTGCTTTCTACCGCGGCTGTTGTTGTCCTTTACCTCACAAGCGCATTGGCAGCCTGGAAGCTCAGCCCCACCTCCGCAGCGCGCGCAATCATTGCCATTGGTATCCTGTTCCTGGCCTTCGCGACATACGGGATCGGGCTTGAGGCCTGCTTGTGGTCGCTTGTGCTCCTCGCCATAGGTCTTGCAATCCGAACTGCATTGCATCGGCTCAGATTGGGCATGCCCCCAGATCAGTCTCCAACGGAGATCTCAGCTTAGCTTGCCGGAGCGTTGCTCTTCCTCATTGAGGTCCGGCTTTTCGCATTGTTTGTGAGATCCCTTTTTTGGCTAGTTTTCCGACATTGGGCAGGACGTATTTGGTCTCCTTTCGGCCAAACGCCCCGAGTTGAACAGCGGCTGGCGAGGAGGCGGATTGGAACCGGAAATTGCGGCTATGTGTGTGCTGCCAGACATGGAAACCCGCTCAATGGGAAATCTTTTGTCCAAAGTTCGGATCACACAATTTATTCGCTTGACTCTGACATGATGTCAGACTGCACATGATGATGCGTTGAAGGAGAATCGATATGACATCGACTGATCATAAGGCGCACCATCATGGCGTTGCGCATGGCACTGACGCGACAATGGAGGCGAAATACGCGACTGATCCGGTATGCGGCATGAGCGTGGATCCAGCTGTCACGAAGCACCACGCGACCCATGCGAGCCAGGAATATCATTTCTGCAGCGCAGGCTGCCAGACGAAGTTTGTAACCCATCCCGATCATTACCTTGGCGGCAAGGTCGAAGTCCCGGTGTCAGCCGTCGCCGGTGACGTCATCTACACCTGCCCTATGCATCCCGAGGTGCGACAACTTGGCCCCGGCTCCTGCCCGATTTGCGGCATGGCACTGGAGCCGGCAACGGTCTCGCTGGACACGGGTCCAAGTGCTGAACTGGCCGACATGGCGCGCCGCTTCTGGATTGCACTCGTGCTGACGCTGCCGGTTTTCACGCTGGAGATGGGCGGACATCTGACGGGACACATGTTGTTTGTGGGCCAGCAAACATCAAACTGGATCCAGTTTGTACTGGCGACTCCTGTTGTCCTGTGGGCAGGCTGGCCATTTTTTGATCGAGGATGGGCCTCTCTCAAGTCGCGCCGCCTGAACATGTTTACGCTGATCTCCATGGGTGTCGGCGTCGCTTATTTCTACAGTCTCGTCGCGCATTTTGGGCCATCGCTCTTCCCGCCTGCCGTCCGTGATCGGATGGGTACCGTGCCGGTCTATTTCGAGGCGGCAGCTGTGATCACGGTTTTGGCCCTTCTGGGACAAGTGCTGGAGCTGCGCGCACGTGAACGCACGTCCGGGGCGATCAGGGCTCTGCTCGATCTGGCACCCAGGACCGCGCGCCGGGTTACCAGTCATGGCCATGACGAGGACGTTAATCTCGATGCGGTGGTTGTGGGCGATCATCTGCGGGTTCGTCCCGGCGAAAAAATCCCTGTTGATGGTATGATCACTGAGGGTCGGGTCTCGATTGATGAATCTTTGGTCACGGGCGAATCCATGCCAGTCACCAAGGAGGTAGGCGCCAAGGTTATCGCCGGCTCGCTCAACAAGACTGGCAGTTTCGTCATGATTGCCGAGAAAGTCGGGACCGAAACCCTGCTCTCTCGAATTGTCCAGATGGTCGCCGAGGCGCAGCGCAGTCGTGCCCCGATCCAGCGCATGGCCGATCAGGTTTCGGGCTGGTTTGTCCCGGCAGTAATTGCTGTCGCATTGGTTGCCGCTGCGTTCTGGGTCGTGCTTGGCCCCGACCCGCGTCTGACCTACGCTCTGGTCGCGGCCGTTTCGGTGCTGATTGTCGCCTGCCCCTGTGCGCTCGGCCTTGCGACGCCGATGTCAATCATGGTCGGGGTTGGGCGCGGCGCGCAAGCTGGCGTGCTGATCAAGAATGCCGAAGCGCTTGAGCGCTTTGAAAAGATCGACACGCTTGTTGTCGACAAGACGGGAACGCTGACCGAGGGACGCCCGGCGGTCACAGGTATCCGCACTGCAAATGGATGGGAAGAGAACGAGGTCCTTCGCCTCGCCGCCAGCCTTGAGCGTGGCAGTGAGCACCCGTTGGGTGAAGCCATCGTTCGCGCCGGGCAGGAGCGCAAGCTTGAACTGGAAACGGTGGAAGACTTCGATTCGCCGGTCGGGCGTGGTGTGACCGGCAGGGTTTCCGGCAAGAAGGTGCTACTCGGCGGGCCGCGCTTCATGGCTGAGCAGAAGATTGATACTGCCGATCTCAATGAAGCAGCCGAGGCAATGCGTGCGGAAGGCGCGACTGCGATTTTCGCCAGCGTCGATGGCAAAATCGCAGGACTTCTGGGCATCTCCGATCCGATCAAGGAAACATCGGCTCAGGCAATCCGCGAGCTGAAAGCGGATGGTATCCGCATCGTTATGATGACCGGCGACAACCGCACCACGGCACTGGCGGTCGCGGCTCGCCTCGGTATCGATGCTGTTGAAGCTGAGGTGCTTCCCGAGGACAAGGCCAGTGTCGTCCAAAAGCTTCGCGCAGAGGGGCAGAGCGTGGCTATGGCAGGGGACGGTGTCAACGATGCGCCAGCCCTTGCGGCCGCTGAAGTCGGCATTGCGATGGGTGCCGGTGCTGATGTTGCTATCGAGAGCGCCGGAGTGACCTTGCTGCAAGGCGACCTCAACGGCATCTTGCGTGCGCGGCGCCTGTCCCGAGCGGTCATGCGCAACATTCGCCAGAATCTGGTTTTTGCTTTTGTCTACAACGTCGCCGGCATCCCGATTGCGGCAGGGGCGCTCTATCCGGCATTTGGCTGGATGCTCTCACCTGCCATTGCCGCGGCAGCCATGGCGTTATCATCCGTGAGTGTCATCACCAACGCGTTACGCTTGCGGATGGTACGGCTGTAACGGAAGTGCCTCTTCGTTTCGCAGCGATTGCGGCAGCAGAAGGAAGGAACAGCGCAATGAACATTGGACACGTTGCTGATGAAACCGGCGTAACCCAGCGCATGATACGCCACTACGAGAAGATTGGCCTGGTCCCGTCCCCTCCACGACGCAACGGCACATTTCGAGACTACTCGCCCGACGACGTGCATCGGCTGAGATTCATTGCCAATGCTCGCGACCTGGGATTTCCGATCGAGGAAATACGGGAATTGCTCTCGCTCTGGGGCGACCGAAACCGGTCCAGTGCAGATGTTAAGGCCCTCGCACTTGCCCGGGCAGAGGAATTGCACCGCAAGGCAGAACGACTCGAGCAAATGCGGGCATCACTGCTTGCATTGGCGAAACTCTGCCATGGCGATGAACGGCCCGACTGCCCGATCATCGAAGGCATCGAGCGACCTTAGTTACTCCGCCGACCATGTGGCCAATGGCCCCGAATATATGGTCACCGTGCGCGTGTCGCCAGGTAGTCGACGAACCCCTCAAGATACACACGGATCTGCTCGCGCATTTCCGGATCGCTGATCGTCCCGTCAACATCAAAGACCTTGCCAGCACGCGAAACCATCAGGCGTCCGCCTGTCCAGAGCTGCACACCCAAGGTGCGCATCACGGGAAGCCAATGGTTCTGGGACAGGATTGTGCCGAAACCTCCCGGAGAGGCGCCCATTATGGCAAAGTGACGCCCCCTGAAAACACGACCGCCATCGCTTGGCGGGCGCGAAGCCCAATCGATTGCATTCTTGAATACGCCCGGGATGCCATTGTTATATTCGGGCGTTGCGAGGATGACCCCATCGGCCGCCATGATGGCGTCCTTGAGCGCTGTGACGGCCGCGGGAATCCCGGTCGCCTCCTCCTCATCGCCATCGTACAACGGTATTCCGTGAAGGGTGCGCACCTCGAACGTGACGCCGTCAGGAAGAAGCTGTGCCGCATTGTTGAGCAGGGCCGTATTGAATGACGCCCGTCGCAAACTGCCTGATATGCCGACGAGTCTGATCACTGCTCGTGCCCTTTCGAAACGGTGGGCTCTACGCCCGGAGCCACGGTCATAACGTCCTGCCATTCGGGATGCACGGCGTATCGGGCACGAACATAGGGGCAGATCGGGATGATGCGAAAGCCTGAGCCTCGTGCATCGGCAACAAGATACTCAACCAGGGCGGATGCAGCCCCCGTGCCCCTCAATGCTTCGGGCGCGCCTGTATGGTCGGCGCTGATCAAAAGGGGGCCCCGATGCGTGAATGTCAGTTCGGCCTCCGCGTCAATGCCATCGACCCGGGCCACGTAGCGACCATGTTGGCCATCATCCTCCTTGGTGATTGTAATGGTGCTCATGACAAAACGTGTCCTTTCATGGATGGGGCTCTCTCGTTCCTCAGCGAGAGAGCTCTTTGATGTGGTCACAACGTATCACAATACGACCGGAATGCAGGCGATTGCTTTGCCGGGAAGGTTGGGGCCAAACGTGACAACGGAAGTTTCGCTCTCTCACAACAGCCTGTGCCTGTATCGTCGTCAGGCGCTTGGAAGTGACGCAAACGAACCGGCAGCAGCCATCGCCGAGACCGGCTTTCGGCCACTCGGCCCTTCGCGGGTCCGGAGGCCTTCGGGCAGCACATCCGGGGAACCCCGACGACCGATTGCGACAGCAGCTTCGATGCGAAAACTCTCGGGCACGGCCAATTCCGTCCTGATGCGGCCAAAGTCGATGCCGGTCATGCCGTGGGCGTGATAGCCTATCGCCGTTGCCTGCAGTGCCATCTGCGCCCACGCCGCACCGGCATCGAAACTGTGGCTGTGTAACGGATTCGAGACTTCGCCTTGCTGCATGACGCTGTCGGAGACGATGAACAGAAGAACCCCGGCCTCCTTCGCCCAACTCGCGTTTGAGGGTACAAGAAGCGAGAGGAACAGCTCCCAGTTGGCATCCTGGCGGTGGGAATAGAGAAAGCGCCAAGGCTGATAGTTGAATGCCGATGGGGCAAGGGCAGCAGCTTGCAGGATCACGTCGAGATCTTCTTGCGGGATTGCCGAGCCATCGAAGGCGCGCGGGGACCAGCGCTCTACGAACAAGGGCAGGACGCGGGGACTTGCGGTACGAATGTCCATGGTATTTTCCTCTTGATGAAAAGGGGGCAGCAACAGGCTGCCCGCCTCCCGGGTTCTGATGTCAAAGGGTCACTTGCGGTCGATACTGATGCGACCGGGGCCGAACGCAGCGACCTGCAACAGGCCGCCGGCCATGGCGATGTTCTTGAAGAAGTGGATGAACTGGTTCTGGTCGCCCAGCGCCGCATGAAACACCAGTGCCGTGACCACGCTGAACAGGGCAAGGACGATGGCTACCAGCCGGGTGCGATAGCCAGCAATCAGCGCTACTCCGCCGAGCACTTCAACTGCGATGGCGCCTGCAAGGGCCAGATAGGGCAACGGGAGGCCAACGCTGTTGATGTAGCCCAACGTGTAACCAGGATCAGCAATCTTGCTGACCCCGCTCAGGAGGAAGATCGTCGCCAGCATGATGCGGCCGGAGACAGCCAAGAGTGAAGCGCCCGTGACCGTGGTCGCCTCGGAAGGGGTGTTATGGGTTGTGATCGTGTTCATGTTTCAGTTCCTTTATGAATGGGTTGATGGTCAGTTTGCGTCGACGAGGACCAGTTCGCTGTCCTCAAGTGCAGTGATCTCGATGGCTTCGACATCGGTGATGGCCACGCCGTCGCGCGCACCGGCTTCGACTGCGCCGACGCGGATGCGGCCGGTTGCTGGCACCAGGTAGGCGTGCCGGTCGCGGTTCAGTTCGTAGCGGATCGTTTCGCCCGCTTTGACCGATGCACCCAGCACCCGGGCATTGGCATGGATAGGCAGGGCCTCGCCATCATTGGCAAAGCCGGAGGCCAAGGCGACAAACTTTCCCGCGCGGTCGTTCTTGGGAAACGGACGGGTCCCCCAGCGTGGCGCATGACCCCGCGTATCGGGGATGATCCAGATCTGAAAGATTTGGGTCTCGACATCCTCAAGGTTATATTCGGAGTGCTGAATACCGGTGCCTGCAGACATCACCTGAACATCCCCGGCCACCGTTCGCCCAGAATTGCCAAGGTTGTCGCGGTGGGAAATCGCACCCTTGCGAACATAGGTGATGATTTCCATGTCGCGGTGAGGATGCGGCGGAAAGCCGGTCTGGGCCGCAATGGTATCATCGTTCCAGACTCTGAGGCTGCCCCAATTGGTCCGCTCGGGATCGTGATATTCGGCAAACGAGAAATGATGCTTGGCGTCGAGCCATCCGTGGTGAGCTGCACCGAGGCTGGCGAAAGAGCGAAGTTCGATCATGGTTTTTTCCAATCCTTTTTGTTCCGGGATTGGGGGGAAACTAGGCCTTGTAATGTGATCAGAAAATTCTGATAAAACTAACCATGATGTTCGAGAAAGTTGAACAATGGATGTAGGTCAGCCGACGTTGGACCAGATCCGCCTGTTCCTGGCCGTGGTGGACGAAGGCAGCTTCAATGCCGCCGCCCGCCGGATGGGACGGGCGATCTCGGTCGTCAGCTACGGGATCGCCAGCATGGAGGCCCAGCTTGGGATCACGCTGTTCGATCGCGAAGGCTCACGCCGGCCCGTCCTGACCGATGCGGGCAAGGCAATGCTGGCGAATGCCCGAGCCGTAACCGATGATATCGATGCCCTGATTGCCGGGGTGCGGAGCTACAATCAGGGGTTGGAGTCAGAACTGACCCTTGCTGTCGACGTCATGTATCCGACCATGGAAGTAGCGAGCATCCTTCGCGAATTCGAACGGAACTTCCCGACGGTCGAACTGCGGCTGCATGTCGAGGCTTTGGGCGCTATTGCCGCACTCGTCCTTGATGGCCGCGCCAATCTCGGTATCGGTGGACCGGTGATCATTGAGGACCCCGCACTCGAAAGAATGGCGATTGGAGAAGTGGAACTCGTGCCGGTCGCCGCGCCTTCGCACGCGCTTGCGCGAATGCCAGTCATCCAGCCCGGTGTCAGCAGGCAGTACCGCCAGCTTGTCCTGACCGATCGGTCGCCGCTTACCGCCGGCCGGGATTTCTCGGTGCTGAGCGCCCGGACATGGCGCCTCGCAGACCTTGGCGCAAAACACGCATTGCTGCTCGAAGGGATCGGTTGGGGCAACATGCCGCGCCATGTCGTCGCTGATGATCTGGCCGCCGGGCGCCTTGTCAGGCTGTCGATCCCGGAAGCCCCCGGCATGGCCTACGGCCTCAATGCGCTGTGGCGCAAGGATTGCTTGCCCGGACCAGCGCGCTCATGGATGCTTCAGGCCGTTACGGATCGACTGTCTTAGGGGCGTATTGTGCTCCGATGTAAATGATGATGACGTGGAAAAGTTCGGCGAGGTTGACAGCACTCGACTTGGATCAATTTCCGCGCCGGTTTATGCGCACGCCGTCGGCAACACGGTCGCCTGGATGGAGGACAACCATGAGGCCGGGACGTAACGGTGTCAGCAGTTCGGCCAGGTCGGCGTTGACCTTTCCAATCTTCACGTGCGTAAGCCTGGCTCGTCCCTCCTGTGTGACGAAAAGGGCCCAGTCATTTCCGTCGCGAAACAAGGCGCTGGCTGGTACCGTCAACACATCGGGTGCGGACCATGTGACAATGCGAACCACCCCGCGATAGCCATGGCCGAGTCCTTGGCGTTCCGTCGCAGGACCTGCGAAATCGAGCACGACATTGACGCGCTGCTCTTCTACGCCGAGCGCAGAAATCTTCGTGAAGCCATAGGGTTCGACAAGCCGCACCCGTGCGTGGATCGGATGGTTTCCACCCCATTGCTCCAGCGTCGCTGCGAACCCGGGCTTGATGCGCACCGCATCTGCAGACAGCAAGTCAGTGACCAGTTCCAGTTTGGAAGGATCGCCGATTTCGACGAGCGGCGTTCCTGCTGCAACCACCGCCTCGCTCTTCTGCGGTATGCGGAGCACCCGACCACTGACAGGAGAGAGGAGCGTAAACACGCCTCCTTTTCCAGGGTCAATGGTGGCCGGATCGGTCAATGCCGCGCGCGCAGCAGCAAGGTCATAGCGCGCCGCATCAGCCGCGCGCCGGACTTCCAGGACAAGTGCATCGGCATGGTCGCGCGCCATCCGTGCACGATCGAGGTCTGCTTGCGGCAGGAAACCGCGCTTGAGCAAGGCCTCGTCACGCGCGAGATTGCGCTGCGCGAGGTCTCGCTCAGCAATCGCCTGTGGGATGCGGGCTGCCGTTGCGGCCGCCATCGCTTCAAGGGATCGGACGCGCGCGCGGGCTTCCCCTCCCGTTCTAGCATTGAGAAAGTCAGGGTTGGCGGGCATCAGCCGGGCCACAACCGTTTTCCCGGCAATCAGCCTGTCTCCGGGTTCAAGATCGACACGCAAGAGGCGCCCATTGATTGGGGCCGATACGACGTAGAGATCATGGGCCCGGGCTTCGGCTTCATCGTCAATCGTGACCTGCATCGGGCGTCGTGCAACCATACCCAGATCGACCGGAACCGCTGGATTGCGCAACGCCACAAAGGCGGCACCCGCCAATGCAAGCAGGACCAGGCCGGCGATGATAAATGGACCGATTCGGTGCTTCCCTGCCATCACTTACTCCCTCGTCTTGAGCACCTCGACAAGGTCGAGGCGATCCACACGGACCTTGATCAACATCATTGTCGCAACCGTTGCCGCAAGCACGACTAGCCAGCCTTTTGCGATCGTTGCCGCTCGCATTCCGAACGGGATCGTAAAGAGATCGTTGCTAAAGCTCTGCATCAGCGCACGCGAAAGAGCGACGCCCATCGCCGACCCGATTGGCAATGCCAACAGCATGAGTATGGCAAGTGCGCCGAGCAACACATAAGACACTTCGCTCTGCCGATATCCAAGGACGCGCAGTGAGGCCAAATCGCGGGCACGCTCTGAAAGCATGATCCGCCCGGCATTATATACGACACCAAAAACCAGCATCATCGCAAAGCCGGAGATGAAGAGAGAGACCAAGCCCATGTTGCGCGAAATCGTGATTCTGATCCCGGAGAGTGCTGCATTGCGCGATGCAACTCCTGCGACCATCGGACTGGCCTTCAGTCGCGCATAGACCTGTTCCAGCTGCTCAGGGTCAACTGCCAGTGCAGCGGACGAAACAGTCTGGCCTTCGTGGAGAAGACGGTTCAGCGCAGCGAGCGACATATAGGCAGGAGAACCAACCGGACTTTCGACGACGCCCGTGACTTCAATCGGAAAACGAGCCTGCCGACCTTCGGAAACCTGGATATCGAGCATGGCACCGCGTCCGACCCCGAGCTTGTCCGCAAGTGATGAGGCGATCAGCATGCCAAACTCGGGGGGAGCGACGGGCCTGCCGCGAAGATCGATCATGCGGCTTAGATCCGTTTCTGCAGGTACGCCCGAAATCGCCTGCCTTTCAACGGACTTGCCAATGCGCAATCGAGCAGCGGTTGATCGACCTGCTTCTACTCTGCGGACGCCCGGAATGGCAGCGAGCTCAAAGAGGACCCTTCGATCGCGAGGTTCGGCAAACGTTACAGTCAAATCCTGCCGCTCGGCCTGTCCAAAGGCGAGATCGATCATCTTTTCGACATTGTCCGTCGATCCGGCAGACGTGATGTACAGCGCAAGTGCGAACGCGATTCCGACAACCGTCAGTCCGGACCGAACGGGTTGGCGTGCCAGATCTCGCAGGATGATGCGTGTCGGTTCGTCAAGCCGCCGCGCCTTGGCAAGCCAGTTTGCGACGAAACCGCCATAGGATTGCGGTTTTGGCGGTCGCATGGCTTCGGCAGGGGAAAGTCTGATTGCTCGTCTGACGGCAGTTGCAGACCCAAGCAACACAGCGCCGACCGCAGCAAACAGTGCAATGGCATAGACATCCAGGCCGCTGCTGAACTGAAGGAACGGAAAGACAAAGAATTCCTGATACATGGTCGCTGTGCCATGGCCGAGCCAGGTTCCAAGACCAGCCCCCAATACCAACCCCAGAAGCGATAGGAGGCAGGCAAGTTCCATATAGTGTGCGGCAATCGTCCAGTTTCGGTAGCCGAATGCCTTCAACAGCCCGATCACTTCCCGCTCTGTTTCAACCAGCCGCCCCAAGACAATGTTGAGCAGGAAGACCGCGACGCCCAGGAATACGGGCGGCAGAAAACCCGTCATCGTCCGCAATTGGTCAAGTTCATTGAGAACGAACCGGTCAGAGATGTGCTGTTCCCGACCATAAGCTGCAACGCCGCCAAAACGTCCCAACAGTAGATCGAGCCGGCGGATGACTTCGCCCTGATCGGCGCCGCGCTGCAGTTTCAAGAGCAGATCGTTAAAGGCACCGTGCATGTCGAGTGCTGCAGCCAGCGGCTCCCGCGCCATCCACATGACACCGAAGCGGCTGTTGTCGGGAAAGATCTGGCCTGGCGCAATCGAATAGACATATTCAGGCGAAAGCACGGTCCCCACGATGCGCAGCGGAATGCGTTTTCCCCGTATCTGCGTCAAAAGGACATTGCCCAGTTTCAGTCTGGCGGCCTTGAAGAACTGTTCACTTACCAGCACTTCGTTCGATCGCAGCGGGTTGAGCCACCGCCCCGAACGGAGCACGAGTCTGTTCAGGCCCGGTTGCCCCTGCATCGGGACAGAGTGCACGCGCGCAGCGACAGGCTCTGCAACCCCGGGGATATTGATCGTGGCAATTGTTGTCAGCCGGCTTTCCACCACAGAAACGCCCGAAATTGCGCGGGCCTGATCGGCAAGGGCCTCTGGAGCACGGCTTACCGGTGCAAACACATCCGCGAACCGATAACGGTCATAATAGGCGAGACGCGTTTCATCGAGTGATCGGATCATGCCCATCGACATGATGACCATACCGATGCCTGCGGCAATGATGAGCGCGATTGCCAGCGATTGAGCGCGCAATCGCCACAGATCCCTCAACAATTTCCTGTCAAGCATCCGCACGGCCGTCACCACCAAAGCTCGGCAGGGAGTTTGCGCAAGGGATTCTTGTGAGCTTCGGAAAGCCGGCCATCGGCAAAGGCCAGCACTTCGTCTGCCATGCCTGCGATCACGGCATTGTGGGTGATGACCATCGTTGTCGTTCCAAGTGAACGATTGATGGTGTCCAGCGCAGAAAGCACCAGCTTCCCCGTGAGGCTGTCAAGCGCTCCGGTCGGCTCATCGCACAAAAGGACATCAGGTCGCTTCGCGATCGCACGGGCAATCGCAACACGTTGCTGTTCCCCGCCTGAAAGCTGAGAGGGAAAATGGTCGATCCGTGACTCCAGTCCGACCAGTGAAAGCGCTTCTGCGGGATCCATGGGGTTTTCAGCAATTTCCGTGATCAGAGCCACGTTTTCTCGCGCTGTCAGCGAAGGAATGAGATTGTAGAACTGGAAAACAAAGCCGATATTCTTTCGGCGATATTCTGTAAGTTCCCGATCACTGCAAGCGGCGAGGTCTGAATTGTCGAACCAGACATGACCGTCGCTCGGGCGATCGAGACCGCCGACGATGTTGAGGAATGTCGACTTTCCAGAGCCAGAGGGTCCCAACAGGACGATCATTGATCCGCGCGCGATGTCCAGAGTCACGCCACGCAACGCATGGACAGCGTTGTCCCCTTCACCATAGCGCTTGGCCAGATCTTCAATGCGATAGATCGGTTCTGAGGCTACATTCTGTTCATTCGCCGCTTGCCCAATTTCAGGAGCCGGCATTGGGTAATTCCTGTATTGGTGGAAGGTGATTGATGGCGCCAGAAGCACCTTACCTGCAATACGGGGGACTACCTATCGTCTCGGCATCGTCCCGTTCGGGAAAGTTTGGTTCTAGGTAGAATTCCCGAATGCGGCAAACAAGTCGAACGGCCTAACCTCGTCTCAAGCGGCCATGTTCTGCTTCGGGAACAGATGGCCCCTGAACAGCATCGAAATGGAGATGGCCAATGCTCGTTGCTCACAACTGCCTCGTTCTCGTGGCCGATGGCGGCTCTTACACCCTGTACCGGAATCGCGGTCATGGACTTGCGGTCGAATTGGAAACGCTTGTTACCGAGAACCAGAAAGTTCCGGATACGGCTGACTTGGGGACGGACCGCCCCGGACGCTCCTTTTCGAGCAGCGGTTCGCGCCGAAGCAATTATCAGGTGCCGGATTATCATCAGCGCGCAGAAGATGAGTTCATGAAAAAGGCTGCAGCCATGGTCACCGAGAGATTGGGCAAAGCGCCGGATGCTACCCTCGTCATCGTCGCTGCTCCAAAATCAATGAGCGCGCTCAGAAAGGCATTTGGTGACGCGGTACGAAGCCGGATCATTGCTGAAATTGCAAAAGATTATGCCGATCGGCCCTCAGCGGACATAGAGGAACTTCTGGTGCGGAGTTAGGGTTTGAGGCTTCAGCCACTGCCTGTCGTTTGATTGCCATCCTTCGGTTCGCGGAGCGCTTCCCGAAATCGCTCGAGACGTTCGCGATATCCTGCGGCATCGCCATATTCCAGAAAGTCGCGATAGCGGCTGTGCGGGTCACTGATGCGGATCGCGTGCTTGATGGGACACCAATATTGTTCAGTGCGGCTGCTGATTTCGCGGAGATATGCGACCAGACCATTGGCATAGCCGCAAAAGCCACAGTTCAAGGCTTCAATCCAGTTGAGATAGGCCAGGTGCTGTCGGTCGAAGGCGATAAAGTCCGAACGTTGCACCAAAGGTATCTTGTAAACCGGGAAGCAGATGCGTTGGTAGATGCTGGCCCAGATATCGATAAGGACGAGGGGCAAGATCAGCGAATAGATGACGGGGGCGGTCAGCAAGGTTGTTATTGGAGCGCGTGCGACAAGTGCCGCCGCGCTCAGGCGCAGGCGCCGATGTTGCGCCACAATTCCATGTTCGAACTCGACGAGCCGGTTCTGCAGATTCCAGCCCAGCGCCTTCCGGCGCTGTTCTATCTCGCGATCAAGTTCGCCCTGAAGCCTTACAATCTCGTTGGCGAGATCGCGCATTCGATGTGTCATTGATTCTTTTTCCGAAGCTGGGCGAGATCATGCCATTTGAATTGTTCGAGCCTTGTAAGCTTGCGGCCCGCGTGAACCGTGCGCGCGCGCAGATTATCCACGCTGCTGCGCTGCGATCGATTCATGCGTTTCAAATATGAGCGCACGGTTGCCTGATCGATTGCGTTCAACGGCGACAAGTCGATGTGCTTGCAACGTCCAAAGACAGAGAGATCGTTGAGTTCGCCCAGTCGATCCTGCAGTTTTTCCTGCGCGTCCAGAAGTGTTTCCAGATGACGTCTGCTCTGAGGAGTCTGGAAGAGCGAAGAGAAGAACTCGGTGCCATATCGGTAGCTCTTCAGGCGAATTCGCAAACGATGCCGCCGGCGGTTGCCGAGTTTCGAGACGCGCCGGCAATCTTTTTCCACTCGGCTGCGCAATGTCTGCAATGATTCTGCAGCAAATTTTGAGAGCGCGCGTTCCTTTTCCGTCGCAGCCGAGCCGGCCACGCCGTTGGTCTCGATCCAGATGCCAGTGCACAAGAGCATATCCTGAAAGGAGCGGCTGCCCAATAAGGCTCCTATCTCGCCATAACGCTGGTCACGCACGCGCTTGAGGAGCGAGAGCACCAGATTGGCGTCACCGGATTCTTTGGGGGTCCCAGACGTTATGGTCTCCAACAAGACGTCAATGATCCGGGCCTGGCCGAGGGACTCTGCGACGGCCTTCCACTGAGCACGCAAGGTGGCCCCCGGTCTTTCATTGATGACACGACCAAAAATTGAAGCCGCAACGCGCAGTCGCCGTAGCGCGACGCGACATTGATGCACGGCTTCTGCATCGCGTTGATCGATGACCACAAGATAGTTGTTTATAAGGTGGCCCAGACAATTCCATGCAATAGCCTGAAATGCGGTCCTGACCAGCATGTCACTTTTCAGCGATACGGGTACTGCCTTCGACGCGGCCATTTCGAGTCCGTCAGCAAGATCGAATGCCCGCGCGCACTTGCTGCTCGACGACCAGGCCAGCTTGAAACCCGGGGGCAGGTCCCGGATAAACTGGAGCAGCGTGGCCAGGTTTCCCCGCTTGAGCTCAAGTTCCAGTTCAGAAATATTTTTGGAATGGCCTGCTGCCTCGATTGTCCCGAAATCAAATGCCAACTCAATTCTTGCACCATTGCGTTCCAAGGTACGTTGGAGACGCTCGACCTTTGTGGTCGCAATCTCTCTTAGATCTTCACCTCCTGCCAAAGTTTCCAGGCTCTCGCGGTTGCTTTTTGGAAACGCCTTGATGTCCAACTTTGGTCGGTCGAGGAGGCAGGTCTTTTCAAGCTGGACAGCAAATGATGGGCCGTCCCTGGCATTGGTTTTGATGGTCTGCTCAACCTTCCCGTGTCCGGTGCGCAGCCTCAGTCTGACACCGGCCTTGGCCAGACGCCTGTCGCGAGTGTCGAAGTAGGTCGTAACCAGAGATTGGGAAGCCTCCCGCCCTCTCAGATTCGGATTCCGTTTCAATTCAGCGAGCGAATCCGAATCCGTTATCAACTTGATTTCGGTTTCCTTGACGGTCCTTGCACTATTCCGAGGTCTTCCCATCGAAATGTTCCTCCGCAACATCGGCGATGGTCGTGTGGATCACCCTGTCGCGATGCTCAGGCGGCCCATAGATTGTGTAGAGCCTGAGGAACTTCTTTCCGGTATTTTTCAGATTGTGCCTCGCGCCTGCAGGGACAATGATGCCGGTTCCCGCCTTGATCTTGCTTGGAGTGCCATCGATGATGATGACGCCTTTGCCTTTTTCCAGACGAAAGAACTGGTCATGACCGTCGTGGACCTCTTCGCCAATCTCCTCGCCAGGGGCCAGCGTCATCAGCACAAGCTGAATATGTTTTCCCGTATAGAGAACCCGGCGAAAATCATGATTGCCCTCGGTTTGGGCCTCAATGTCATCGATAAAACCCTTCACAGCATCTTACTCCGTTCCGTTAGAATCATAACTTGCGCGACGTATTCAGGCACGGAACGCGGGTGCTGCGCGGCGAACAATGCCTTTCTGACACGTTACCTATGCAAAGCATTTGAACCGCGCAGCCCGTGCTCTCTTAGGCTTCGATGGCGATCTTCCTGCTCTGCGGCTTGGCAGCTTCATTCTTGCCTATCGCTATGGAGAGTATGCCATTCTTGAACTTCGCAGAGATTGCGCCTTCATCTGCATCTTGGGGCAGCGCCACTTGACGACTGAATGAGCCATAGCGCCGCTCGCTCAGCAGATAGCCCTCTTCCTTTCGCTCGGTTTCTTCCTTTTTTTCGCCGGTGATGGAGAGCACGCCATCCGCTATACTGATTTCGACGTCCTTTTCAGTTAAACCGGGAAGTTCGGCAGTAAGCTTGTATGCCTTTCCATCGTCGGCCATTTCAAGGGCAGGTACCGGCATAGCCTTGGGCATCGCGAAATTGAATGCACTTCGCGAAGGACGACCGAAATCCTCAAAAAGTCGGTCGATTTCGCTTCGCAGCCAACCGACGGGGCCAACATCAAAGGCAGGCATTCTTGCTGCGGTTGTTGGCTTCGCAACAGCCTTGGTTGCATCATTCATGACTGATCTCCTTTCCACAAATATGGAACTCAGACCTGAAACTGCGCCTCCATGTCTCGCGGGCTCAAGACTGCTCTCACATCCAGTTGATCATTGAGCAGGCCGGCAGCGGGGGGGGGAGGACACCGACCTTCTGACAAAAATACCAACCGAGACTTGGATGACCGCAATCATGAACAGCGCATCACGCCTGAGTCATTGGCAAGACTATTTTGCGGCAGGCGAATGCAAAATCGGTAAAGCTACTTAGTCGATCAAGATGCGCCTGCGATGACATGTCTCGATCACGGCTGGCGGTTTCGTAAAGCCGACGACCCTGCCTGACGCAATCAATGAGCGCCGGGTTCGGCAGGATCACCCCTTGCATTTGCGTTCGGGGAGATGTGGAGCGCATTGGCAATATCAGTCCAAGCCAGAAGCTTGAAATTCTGCGGATTGGGACGGTTATCGTTATCCTGCGCAACAAAAAGCCCGCCTGGAAAGTTTGGACCGAAGTCGCCTATCACCAGTTCGATACCATCTGTGTGACTGGTACCATCAAGTCCTCCGTCTGCGATTCGGAACCTGCCCGCGAAACTGTTGTCATCCAGTCGATAAAGCACATAGCTATCCGACCCCTGACTGGAGGCGACCAGATATCCTCCATCATTTCCATAAGCTGCGATGGCCAGCCCCTCGATATCGGGTACGAGGCGGGACTTGTCGGCGCTTGCAATCAGGGTCGGCGTGCTCGAAGCATCGGGGTCCGCGCCCCAGCGCCAGATTGCGGTATCCCGTTCGGCTACATAGATACTCTTCGTCCGGTCATCAGCAACGCAACCTTCGGCATTGCTTTTCAGCTTCAGCGTTCGAACCGCTTTGGCTCGGATTTCTTTGGTTGCAAGGTCCAGTGAAACCTGTTCGATGGCTCCGTTTCGGAACACATTGAATGCCCAAAGCTTGCCCTCATGTTGATAGAGGCAAAAGCCATATGCTCTCTCGTCTCCACCCGGAACCCGGCCAATTGGTATGAGATTAGGCGTGCTCGTATCGAGCAAATAAAGTGAAATCATTGCAGCCTTGTCATTGCCGTCCGACGCCGCAACCACTGTTCGTCGTTCGCCATCCACAATGATGTCATTGCGCAAATCCACGTTGTTGATTTTTCCTGCTTCGACAAATGCGCGGATATGACCCTCGAGGTCGAACAAAGTGAGGCCCAACTTCTTGTTCGTCCCCACGATCAAGCTTCTTGAAGGGTCTTGGTGGTCAATCCAGATTGCTATGTCGTCGGCATCGTCACCATGGCTGCGGCTCAGGGTTTCCGTTTCTCGCCGCGCAAATACTTCGGCGATTGTGCCATCCGAACTTGCTTTTGGGGCAGCCGCGCCCGCCATTGCTGCGCAGAAGGCAGGCGTCAGCAGTGTGCGTGCCAATGAAACCATCCTGGCCTTGCTCCGAACCATTTTGCTGCGAATTGTGTGGACGAGAACATGACTCTCGTCATGGCCGCTATACGTAATCCAGCGGAGGCTCGTGCGCGCGCACATGCGGCATTGCCCTAAAGTGCAAAGAAGGACCATGTACGCGAACACGAGGCGACTTCGCATGGCACTGTCAGTGCCATCCCCAGATGGCAGGACGCGCGGCGTTCCTCTTGTCTTGCGCTACCCCGCCCCCTAGACCCTCCTGCATCGGTCCTCCAGGAGGCGAACCATGGCTTATCGCGACTCTCGCCCTGCATTCAATTTTCAACGTCGAAGCATATTGCGGGCGGGGACCTTGGGCGCGCTTGCCTTCACTTCCGCTGGTCGAGCCCTTGCCGCGTCCCATGCAGAACCGGACCTGCTGGTCTTTAACGCCAAGGTCCACACAGTCGATCCGGGTCTGCCGGAGGCCCAGGCCGTCGCAATCGCGGGCGACCGAATTCTTGCCGTCGGCACCGATGCCGAAATCCGGGCCCTTGCGACCCCGCGGACGAGACTGCTCGATGCCAGGGGAATGGCCCTGTTGCCGGGCTTTATCGACTGCCACCTCCACCCCGTTGGCGAAGTCCTGCTCAACGACGTTCTTGTGGGCAATCCCTACGACGTCGAATTTGTTTCGATCGACACGATTGTCGCGCGTCTGCGCGAGCGCGCCAGTCGTACGCCCCCGGGGGAATGGATCCGCGGCTATTTCTTTGATGATACCAAAGTCACTGACAAGCGCAGCCTGACCCGCGCAGACCTTGACCGGGTGTCGACCCGGCATCCCGTGTTTGTCCAGCATCGTGGCGGACATTCGATGTTCTTCAACTCCGCTGCCTTTGCTCTTGCCGGGATAACCCGAGACACGCCCGATCCGGCAGGCGGGACCATCGGGCGCAATGCCAAGGGGGAGCCTGACGGGCGTGTGACCGATAATGCGATGGACCTGTTCTACAGGGACAGCGTCAGACCACCGATCGAAGTGGCTCCAAGCCTTGAATGCGCGATTGAGGCAGCCGCCTTCATGTCGCAGCAGTTCGTGCGCTACGGCCTGACCAGCGTGCACCATTCGGGCGGCAGCTTTGCCGCTCTCCGGGCAATCCGCGCGCAGGGAAAGCTGGTCCACCGGGCCAATTATGAGAGCGAACCCGCCATGGTCGACAGCCTGATCGCGGCCGGCATCGGTACCGGTTTCGGCGACGAATGGCTGCGCATCGGTACCACCGCCGAACACATGGCTGACGGATCCTTCTCTGAGCGCACCATGGCCTTGAGCCACCCCTATCGTGGCTCCAAGCCGCCTTACTCGGGTAATATTGCTGAAAGCCAGGATGCAGCCGATGCCTGGGTGGAGCGCATGCTCAAATCTGGCATGCGTCCCAACATCCATGCCAATGGCGATGTGGGGATCGATCGGGCACTCAAGGCCTATGAGCGTTCCGCTGCGCTGATTGCGCAGACCGGTCTCAGGCCCAAGATCACGCATTGCACATACGTCAATCCCGACCTGATACGCCGGATCAAGGCGATCGGCGCCACGCCGCAGCCGTTTACCAGCTATCTCTACTACAATTCCGACAAGTTCGCTTTTTATGGCGAAGAGATGATGCGCAGTTGCCTCGCATTCCGGGACTTCCTCGATGCGGGCATTCCGGTCGCGGCGGGTTCGGATTTCTCCCCCGGGCCCTTCGCTCCGCTGCTCGGCATTCAGGGCATGGTCACGCGCACGGGCTGGGATGGCAAGACCTGGGGCGCAAACCAGCGCGTCACTGTCGCAGAGGCGATCCGGATCTACACGCTGCACGGCGCGATGGCCTCGGACGAAGGCCATCTGAAGGGGTCGATCACGCCTGGCAAACTTGCTGATTTTGTCCTGCTTGAGGAAGACCCGCACGAGGTCGCCCAGGACCGCATTCGTCAGATCAAGGTTGCTGCGACCTATACCGGCGGCAAAGAGGTTTTTCGCGGCTGAGCCGATACTGAAATAACGTCCGCCGCTGCGATTGCTGCGGCGGCGGACCAATTTGCGTCTAGACTGTCATGTGTTTCAGCTGGCTTGCCCGGTCGTGGCCTGACTCGACTGAAGCGAACGCTTCCTCGATGATTCTGCGTGTGCCACCAGAGATCTTGTTGTCCCTGAGCGCCTCTTCGAATTTTTCCTTGATGTGGTCTTCACCGCGTTCAACTTCCGCGATGATTGCAACATCGTCACGCGCAACGAGCATTTCCCTCAGGTTCATGAACGTGCGATGGGCCGCACCGAGAAAGCTGCTGTCATGTTCAGGATCGCCGCCCAGGCGTTCGACTTCTGCTTGCATCAGGCTCGCGACACGACTGCGATCGCTGGCAAACTCGGCAAAGAATGTATTGAACTGCGGGTTCTGTGTATCAACGCCGGCTTCGGCAAAGCCCTTTTGACTGTCCAATGTCGTTTTGATCAGGTTGTTCAATATGCCGATGTCGTGATTGTTTTCCATTACTCTACTCCTCATGTGGAATGCACTAAACACGCCAGATGACGAATTGTTCTGCCGGTGCAAAAGGTTGCGCTGAGGGGAAGGATTTGGAAGGCCGGTGCCTTGCATTTCCTGTCGTCTGCTTTGGCGGTCCGCAACGGTGTTCCAAGCCCGAGCCGAACGCCCTGATCTGCGCGATCCGGCATGGAACCAATGCAGACATCAGAGGTTTTATCATTGCCTTGTGCCCGACGCGATGTGCGTTTCGGGAGGAAGCGGAGGACATGGATGATGAAACGGCTACTTATAGCACTTGCGTTGACGAGCGGATTTCTTCTCACAGCTTGCAATACGATGCATGGCGCAGCTGCTGATGTTAAATCGGTTGGTGATTGCGCCGACGGCAAGAAGGGCAATTGCTGATCTGCTTGTGACTGTTGGCGGCCGTCGCTCTGGAGCGTTGCTCCTGCCTTGACAGGTCGGCCGCCAACCACGTTCATCCACTGCAGTTTATAGGCACTCGCGGGAGCATGATACCGATCCGCAGAAGGTCCTGATCTCACTCGCCTTACGTGGGATTTTCTATTTTGCCGCGATGACGCACCTATCGATTCAGCGGGTCGATACAATGGCGTGATGACCCTGCCTGGCATCTTCAGCCTTCGCTGCGGCTGGCCTGTTGATCATCGTAAGCGGCGAGGTCGCTGCATTCCAGATTTCACTGTGATCAATATCCAGCCGAAGAACGGCAAGATCCCGATCGTCCCGGCCGCCATCATACCAGGCTGCAATGTGTGGTGACCAAAGACGGTCGATCAAGGCTTCGTCGTGCTCGGCCCGGATTGTGCCCAAGATGCGCGCAAACAAGTCTTGAGACTTGTTCATATAATGTGCAACCGCCAAGCCTTCATCACTCAGGCGACAGTGGGGAGTCGTGAAGATCCACAGAGACGTATGGTCCTGGCCGTCTCTGTGCACTGTCATGGGCACATCGCTCGCATCATCATTCAACAAACCAACAAAGGCAAAAGCAGAAGGCGCGAGCTCGTTCCATAACCGCTGCTCAAGATCGGCAGACGCAGAGTCATTCATCACAGTTTCCTCAATTTCGAAGTACAAACATCTAGCAAGCCAAGGTTGTGGCAAGCTCCGGTCTGGGTAAATTTCCGGCCTTCGCGAGCGCCAGCAATTCAGCCTTGCGCGCGGCGAGTTGGCCTCCAATTTCTTCAAGATCGATGTCACTCTTCTTTGCCTGCGCAAACATCCCGTCGCGCGGCATTTCCTCTTCCTTCACGTGGTGTTGTATCTCTTCGCTGAGCACAGACACTTTCGCCTTGTAGAATGGATCGGAGGGATCGGCATCGCGCAGCTGCAGGATAAGCGCCTTTGCGCCGTCGTGCTCGACATAGGCTTCATCGATCAGATCATCGTCGGCGTTGCCACGGAGCGCTGGATAGAGGATTTCCTCTTCGATCATCGCATGAATGGTCAATTCATCGCAAATTTGGGCGACCAGCTTGGCTTGTGCGGCAGGTGCCGTCGTCCCTTCGAATTTGCTGAAGAGATCAGCCACCTTGAGGTGGTCTGCAACCAGAAGAGTGACGGCGTTCTCGGATTTCTTGGTCATGTTGGTCTCCTTAGTCTGCCAAAAACAAACGTCGGTCGCATATGTTCCAAGCGAAGTTCCGGCGCGGCATCTTGAAACAGGATGCGCCATTGGGACTCGGAGACGGGAATGGCGCAGGGGCAGAATGAGAAGATCAGCCAGGCGACTGGCTGAGCCTCATGCGATCGGTTCGGACATTCGTCGATTGCTAATGCTTGTAGGTGAGCGTCACCTCGCCGAACATTTCGCGCAAGAGTGCATCGCCTGAGTCCACGCTGCGCGGTGGCGCCTTGCCTGCAAACGGCGCGCCACGTTCGGCGTAATTCAGGGTGTAGATCGTTTCCCTGTCGCGAAAGACATAAATGAAATCCTGCTCGCCTGCACCTTTCATGGCGAGTGGATAAGCACCTGCAGGAAGCGACCCGCAGCCATTGGCGACGATGGATCGCTTGAGGTCGCCGGCCAGGGTGCGCTCTCCGTCGTCACGGTATATTGGGCCATTTCTGCATGCCGCCGGATAGAATGCGCGGCGCGCAATCGCTGCCGTGGGCTCTGGCGATCGACCAAGGCCGCGATAGGCCTGGATTGTCACCATCCGGGTCCATGTGGCGAGGCTTTGGCCCTGCGGGATAAATTCCATCAAAAGATTTACCGTGTTGCGCTGGTTGGTCACGAGCTGCATCTTTTCCGGCAGCATGAACGACAATGTCGGGCCAAACAGTTCAACCCGAAAGACCCGCTTGGGTGTCACGGTCGCTGACCTCTGACCTGCTGCGGACGACGCAAGGAGCGCGCCTAACACCAAGAAACAGACCTTCGATTTCATGACCCGCGCCTTTTGAGGACGAAATACATCACCAGCATCAGTCCACCCAGCCCCCCCATTGCCGCCCCAAGCACCGATGTGATGGTCTTCGCTGCTTCAGCGGGACTCGTGGTGGTCGTCATTGCACCGCTGGAGATTTGTGCCAGCAGATAGAGACCCAGGGCTGCAAGCAGTGTTTCGAAGACGCCACAAAGAATGAGAATGCGTTTGGACGGTTTCACTCGGCTCTCCCAAGACGTTTTGCGAACATTCCTGCACAAGGCGCCAGTTTGGCACAGCATCGTGGCGGGCGCTAGCGGTCACCGTCAGGCAGCGTCTTGATCGGCTTGTGCGCGCCATGTGCGTTCGGATATGGGCTTGAAACGGAAGTTGCTTACGCGAACCTGGTGCTCGGCCAGTTTCGGAGGAGAGAAGACATGAGATTGGCCGCGAAGCGCCGGATATACGGACTGTGTGCCGCGATAGGCTTTGGCTGTCTTGCTGTTCCACATGCCGCAAATGCCGAGGATCTTCTCTTGAAGCGTCGTCTCGACCAGGCAGGCATGAAATATGAGGTGGACAAGGATGGCGACTATAAGGTGACCATCAGCTTCGGGAGAGAGAAGCGAACCCAAATGGTGTTCGTGTCCGGCTCAACCGAGACGCTGGGAGGTATGACCATAAGGCGGATTTTCTCGCCTGCCGCAATTATCGCGACCGATGGCATCACCGGCAACAGGGCGCTCGAGCTTCTGCGGGAAAGTCGCACCAACAAACTTGGCTCATGGGAGATTGAAGGCGCGAACCTGTATCTCGTGGTCAAACTGCCCGATACGTTGACGACTGCGCAACTCCAGGCGGTCATGATGGCTACAGCGTCGCTAGCCGACGATATGGAAATCAAGCTGAGTGGAGATCGCGATTCGCTTTAAGACGTCGGGCAGAACAGCGGACGGGTAAAGAGTCTTGCAACTTCGGCCGATACCCATCGGCATGTCCATCAATCCGGCGTCATCAAGGCTATCATGCGGGAGAATACGGCCTGATGCAGCGGGGTGTCGAATTCACATCCGATGATGTACCGATGATCCCAAGCGACCTTGGCGGCAAAAATCTCGAAATCAGGAAATTTGAGCCATACGCGCTGCCCCCTGTGCAGGATGTATGGCCATTCCGTGCAGAAGCCTTGACGCGACAAATCGCGCAGGGTGACTTTCGCGGCGCTGCCTCCCGGCACGCGCAATGTTGCGCCGTCGACCATCAGTAACACGCGAGGCTCTGCACGTCCGTCGGATGGCTGGGTATTCATTTATGAATCCTCGTTTGGCGCAAGCACCAAATGCCTCCAAAACAAGATATGTGGATAAATGTTCCCGTAGGTGCAAAAGAATTTGTGATGCGCTGAAGGGATGCCACCCCGGCTTGACAGTGCATCTGGCTCAGTAGGCGGAAGGGCAGGGTGCCACGCTATTGCGCCGGCGTCGCCCGAGCGGCGATCAGTCCGTCACAATGCCTTCCAGTCGCGCCTTGAGCTGGAGGCCAAGCAGGCGACAGTAAAACCGCGCCTGCGCCAGGTTGCCGCCCATGAACCACAAGCCTTGCTGAGCAGTCGGCTTCCACATGTTGCGCAATTCACCCTCCCAAGGTCCGGGGTCGCCCTTGAAGCCCGAGCCATAGCCCCAACATCTTCCGATCTTTGCAGCAACATCTTCACCAATCAGCCGCGCGACCCATTGCTCCATCGACCCGAAGCCGGTGGCATAGACAATCAGGTCTGCCTCGATGTGGCTGCCATCGGCAAAGGCGATGCCGGTTTCGGTGAGATGGGAGATTTCAGTCCCTGACTTAAGCGCGATGCGTCCGTCAGCGATCATGTCGGACGCGCCGACATCGATATAATAGCCCGATGCTGAACGCAGATACTTGCCGCTTATCCCGGCGCCATCTTCCGCGAAGTCGAGGCGAAAGCCAGCCTTTTCAAGACGTTCGTAGAACGGTGCCTCCGCTTCGCGGATCGCGGCCCATGTCCGGCGCGCGCCAATTTCCTGCAGGCGTATCGGTGCCGAGGCGCCGAGCAGATCCGCACGATCGGTGGTGATGCCGGCATCCACGGCTTCCTGCGAATAGATTGGCTTGAGCATGACATCGGTCATTGAGTGCTGACGAACGATATGGGTGGACGATCGCTGGACCATCGTGGCTTTCGCACCATGGACGACAAGATCCGCACAAATGTCATGAGCACTGTTGTTGGCGCCAATCACGACAACGCGCTTGCCTTCAAGGTCATCTCCGCCTGGGTGGGCGCTGGAGTGATATTGTGGTCCCCTGAAATGCTCCTGCCCTTCAATTTCGGGCACGATCGGAAAGCCTGCATTGCCAAGCGCCATGACCAGATGGGCAGGTTGCAAATCCATTGTCTCGCTACCTCGGCGCACGCATGCCTGCCACGTGCCCGTTGCGGAATCGTGCCTGGCGGAGACAAGTTCCGTCTCGGTCCACACGTTCAATTCCATCACACCAGCATAATGTTCCAGCCAGTCGCCCATCTTGTCCTTCGGCGTATAGACTGGCCAGTGATCGGGGAAGGGCAGGTACGGCATGTGATCGTACCACACCGGATCATGCAGCGTCAGAGACTTGTACCGCGAACGCCACTGGTCTCCAACCCGGGGATGTTTGTCGATCAGCAGATGCGGCACGCCCAGTAGCCGCAGTGTCGCGCCAATGGCTAGTCCCGCCTGTCCGGCACCGACCACAAGCACATAGGGTTGCTTGGTAATGCCCATCGTTGCCTGTTCATTTAGCAGCAAATCCCGCCAGTTGCGGCCTGACGGATCATCGAAAATGCCGTTTTCACGGCGGTAGCGAAGCGGGAATTCATGGCCTCTCAGATCACCAAGCATGGTGAACAAGGTCAACGCCTTGCCCTCAACGAGACGGAGGTAACCCTGGCAGCTGCCTGTTGACGTTTCGAACGCAATGAAGCCCTCGCTTGCGCCAGCTTCCGCCTCGGTCGTCCAGTTGCGCGGTGCGGCGCGACCAGCGTGAGCAACCGCGAATGCGCCAATCGCCTCGGCACCCTCATGCGTAGCCAGTGTCCATTCAAACGCAAGAAAGTCTCGCCAAAATCCGGTCGGCAGGAACTTTTCGGCAATTGCAGCTTCGTTTCCGGCCAAGAGTGCTTCGTTGAAGCTGGCCAGCCAGCTGGCGACGTCAGTCAAGGCAAATCCTCCATTACACTTTCGTTCCGCATTGAGCAGGGAAGCATCGTCAAAGCAACTGCACAGGATCGCTATTCAGCGTCTGGCGGCGCAGTCGCTCTGTGCAACTTCGGTGACTCTTGCTCTGATAGTGCGTTGCAATCGTTGGCGAGCACGGTTGCAGGGGGATGTCGCCGACAAATTTGGACTATGCTGCCTAGGCGGGCTAAATCCTTCAGAGAGTTTGTGGAGATTGTCGGCCTGCCGGCAATGCTGCGCGTGCCTTGGCGACTGAAGCTGCGGAGCCAAGGCAAGACCATTCTGGAATGCGATTTTATTGACGGAAAATTCAATAATGGCCAAAGACTTGGGAATGCCCGTGCGCCCTGACATAATTCGCTGCGATCACTCCGGAACGACGATTGCTTTCGACCTGCGGCGTGGCGATGCAGAGCCATTTTACATTGGGGATAGTCTCCCACAAGACGAGAACCTGATGGTCCTTGCCGACCTGCAGCGGCGGGGGAAGCGACCGGCTCAGCCAGATTGCGCGCCACCCCGTTCGCTTCTTCCGCAGGGCGGGTGGGGTTATGGATTGACGCCGGCGGTGAGGCTCTCGCGCGCCGGCATTGCAATCGACACATGCTATACATTGCAGGAAGCCAGCGCGACGCGCGATTGTGCAAGGTTCGTACACCGCGATGAGGACCAGGGCATTGTTGTGGAAACGATCTGGGTTTTGACGCAATCCGGCATAGTGCGATCCGAGACTTCTTTGAGAAACATCGGAAAATTGCCGCTTGAGGTCATCGGGCTGGCCTCGCTGGCTCTGCCGCTGCCCGGCTGGGCAAGTGATGTAAACCGGTACTCGGGACGATGGGCAGGAGAAATGCAACAGCAGCGTGTCGCAATCCGGCAAGGTGACATCGCAAGCACCTCCTATGGCGGTCGACCGGGATTCGGCGGCGGGAACTGGATACGAATTGAGTCATCCGACGCGCGCGAGGACCGGGGCCATGCGATCGCCGCCCATCTGGCCTGGAGCGGCGATCATTATCTGTTCGTGGAACGCACTGTCGATAGCGATGCGAACCTGCTTATGGGCGCCCGGCTGGAACCGGGCGAAGTTCGTTTGGCTCCCGGCGAGCGCTGGTCTGCGCCTGCAGCCCTGTTTGCAGTGAGCGGCAGCGGAATCGGCCCGACCCGGCACGCCTTTCACCGCTATGCCCTGACCCAAACCATCGTCCCATCAGCGGCGATGACACAGCGAAAAGTCCATCTCAACAGTTGGGAGGCCCTCGGCTTCGATCTCGATCTGCCGAAGCTGCTCGCGCTTGCCGATGCAGCGGCAGCCGTTGGGGTAGAGCGTTTCGTCCTTGATGACGGATGGTTCAGGGGTCGGCGTGATGACAGCTCAAGCCTTGGCGATTGGGAACCGGATCCGGAAATCTTCCCGGATGGGTTGGCTCCGCTCATTGCCCATGTGCATGACCGTGGCATGGATTTCGGGCTTTGGGTGGAACCTGAAATGGTCAGCCCGCACAGCGACCTTTACCGGGAGAATCCGGATTGGTGCCTGCATGTGCCGGGGCAGCCGAGGCCAACACAGCGAAACCAGCTGGTGCTCGACCTGACACGAAGCGATGTGTGCGAGTATCTCTTTGAACGGCTCGACCATCTACTCGCGAACAATTCAATCGCCTATTTGAAATGGGATCACAACCGCGATCTTTTTCCATCTGCCGGCAAGGGATATGCGCAGGTGCTCGCCCTCTATGCGCTGTTGGACCGGTTGCGATCAGCCCACCCACAGGTCGAGATTGAAACATGTGCCAGCGGCGGTGGCAGGGTCGATTTCGAAATCCTGAAACGCTGTGCTCGCTTCTGGGCCAGCGACAATAACGATGCATTGGAACGATTGGGCATCAATGCGGGCTGGTTTGATTTCCTGCCACTCAGGATTGTCGGCAATCATGTCGGTCCGTCGCCAAATCCGATTACCGGCCGACGCCTGTCCATGGACTTTCGAGCCAAGGTTGCCGTGTTTGGCCACATGGGGGTCGAAGCCAATCCGGCAGAAATGGGTGAGCGAGAGCGTGCAATACTTGCTGCTCATGTTTCACTCTACAAACTGTGGCGAGAGGTTGTGCATGGCGGAGAATTGAGGAAGATCGATTTGCTGGCGCCGGGGATGTTCGGTTGGCTGGCCTGGGCGGGCGACAAGGGCCTGGCGTTGGTTGCGCAAACCCGGTTGCACGCAGAATTCAACGCACCCGCCGTGCGGCTGACAGGGCTGGATCCAGACAGTTCCTATCGCATCCAACTCTTGCAACCACTTTCCCGACGGTCGATGGCCGCTCTTGGCGGGCCACTGGCAAGTCCGGATGGAATGGTGCTTTCAGGGCGTTTCCTCTGTGAATCCGGCTTGCTGCTCCCGCTGTTGCAGCCGGAAACTGCCGTGCTGATTTCTGTCGAGCAGATGCAATGATCGTTCGCCCAAAAGACTTGAGGAACTGAATCAGGAATCGCGCTGTGTGCGGCCCCTTGCCAGAACAGCTGCACGTTGCGCCTCTACGTCTTTTGCCTCAACCTTGCTGTTGGCGGCTGTCGAATAGTCGTGTTCAAAGGAAAGGGCTTCACCAAAGGACCGGTCGTAGCCTTCATTGATGAGATGCTTGTAGGATTGCACCATTTCTGGAGCAATGGACGCAATATCTTCGGCCAGTGCAATGGCTGTCGGCAACAGCGCTTCCGGCGCGACGACACGGTTGACCAGTCCCCAGGCACAGGCCGTTTCGGCATCAAGGAAATTGCCCGTAAGCGAGAGTTCCTTGGCGCGGGAAATGCCGATAATGCGCGACAGCTTTTGCGACAGGCCCCAGCCCGGCAGGATTCCGACCCGCGCATGCGTATCTGCAAAGCGTGCGTTGGTTGAAGCAATCAATATGTCACAGGCCAGTGCCACCTCGAAGCCGCCCGTGATCGCAACACCGTTGATCGCGCCAATAACGGGCTTGCGACATGCCTCAATGGCCTTGACTGGATTTTCCTCTGCGCGTTCTGCATTGGCGGCGCCCAGATTGCTGGTGTCGGAGCCAAGTTCCTTCAGGTCCAGCCCGGCCGTAAAGGCGCGATTGCCCGCGCCGGTCAGGATCACCGCCCGCACCTTTTCGTCCGCATCGACGGCACGCATTGCGCTTGCCAGTTGCACACGCAGCGCCGCAGACAAGGCATTCATGGCTTCCGGGCGATTGAGGGTCAGAATCGCGACTGCGCCGTCAATGTCGGTCGTAACGAGTGTCTGGGACATGGCGATACTCCATTCGAGTGGATTGGTGTCAGCATAGGACCCGCTTGATGGGCAAGCTCGGTCGCTTCGAGATCGCGATGAGGGCAAATGCGCGGAACTGCAATCGGTGCAAAGCATCTCCTAAAGAAATTGCCATAAGCGCCTCGCTCCTGTTTGGATGTGCGCTGCAGCTCGAACCTGTGCATATTTCCGAGGGTCATCCAAAGTGAGCAAATGAATCCCCTATTGATCGCGAGACTCCTGTGGACAGATCAAAGAGGAAGCTTGGCAGTTGAGAAACATGTTCGCATTGGACCAACAGAAGGCATAACACAGCGACGATTCGGGCGCTGGCACGATATCGAAACGACGGGAGGGAACATGTTCAAGACACGGTTGACCGAAATGTTTGGCGTCGAAACGCCGATCTGCATGGGCGGCATGACGGGCGTCGGATATGGCGATCTTGTTGCGGCCGTGGCAGAGGCAGGGGCGCTCGGGTTCATCACCGCCCACATGTTTCCGTCAGGTCAGGCACTGTTTGACGAAATCGAGCGAACCAGAAAAATGACGTCCAAGCCTTTTGGCGTAAACCTCACGCTGCTCCCGTCGATCAATCCCATACCTTATGACGATTATCGTGAGGCCATCATCGCCTCCGGGATCAAGATTGTCGAAACCGCCGGACGCGCCCCGACGGATCACTTGCCACGATTCAAGGACAATGGCGTGAAGGTCATCCACAAATGCACGTCGGTCCGCCATTCGGTTTCCGCTGTGAAGAAAGGCGTGGACGTCATCTCGATTGACGGTTTCGAATGCGCCGGCCACCCCGGCGAAGACGATGTCGGATTGGTCGTCCTCCTGCCGGCGACGGTCGATGCCTTGCCAGACACACCGATCATTGCATCGGGCGGAATGGCGGACGGGCGCAGTCTCGTCGCAGCGCTCGCGTTGGGTGCCGACGGGATCAATATGGGCACGCGCTTTTGCGCGACGGTCGAAGCAAAGATTCACGACAATGTGAAGCGTCGCATCGTTGAAAATACCGAGCTGGATACTGTGCTTGTCGGCAGGACACTTCGGAACACTGCGCGCGTTGCGCGAAATGCTGTCTCCGAAGAAGTCGCCCGAATTCAGCAGGATCCTACAAAGACATTCGACGATGTGAAGGAATTGATGGCGGGCCAAAGAGCCCGGGCCAATGTTCTTGGCGAGGGTGATATCGACGGCGGGATCTGGACCAGCGGGCAAAGCCAGGCGCTGATCCACGATATTCCGACCTGCAAGGATCTTGTGGCCAACATCATGAAGCAGGCGGAGTCAGTGCGCGCAAGGCTATGACGTCACGACGTCACCCTTGATCTCTCTTGGACGGATCAAGGTATCGCTGCGGGAATCTCGGACACAGTGCTTCGAACAGTTATCGGCGAGCGCATGTCTCATGCGCCCCGCTCAAGCGCCGCGACGATATGTTGGGCAAGGCGATGGGCAGTCTGAGAAAGTCCGGGCGCTTCGATCAGCGCGATTTCCGTATCATACAGGGAGGGCAATCCGGGGTTGTCGACAATCGGCGTCAGATAGGGCGGCACCATTTCGCGCGGTAGCACCGTGATCCCGAGGCCAGCATTGACGGCCGATTGACTGCCCGCAAGGCTGGTCGAAGTATAGGCCACGCGCCATTTTCGACCGATGGCATCGAGCGCAGCAATTGCCCTCTTGCGATAAACGCACGGCTCGGGTGAGACAATCAGCGGCACTGTCTCGAGCCCCTCTGCCGCCAGCGGATCGCGTGCCACCCAGACCAGCGGCTCCCGCCAGACCCGCACGCCTTCAAGGGGGGCTGAAGGTTCCCGCTTTATCAGCACAAGATCGAATGCGCCGTCGTGAAAACTGTCGAGCAGATTGAGTGTAAGGTCGCATGTGACAGCGAGTTCAACCAAGGGGTGCGCTTCCGCAAAGGCGGCAAGCACGGAGGGCAGGTGGGCCGTGGCAAAATCCTCCGGCACGCCAAGCCGAACCTGCCCGGTCATGGTTGGCTCGAAGAGCTCTGCGATCGCTGCATCGTTGACGCGAAGCATCTGCCGGGCGGGCCCAAGCAAGCGTTCCCCTTCGGGAGTGAGGCTCAATGATCTCGGCGTTCGAAGGAAGACGGCACGCCCAATCTGGTCTTCAAGCCGCTTGACCTGCAAACTGATCGTCGATTGCGTTCTCCCCAAACGATCCCCCGCACGCGTAAAACTTCCGGTTTCGACAATGGAAACAAAGGAGCGAAGAAGGTCGAGATCCAGTGTCTTGATTGTTGGCATCCTGTCATTCCAGCATTAGTCATTTCATTTGTCAATGTTTGATATTTGAATAACTCGTTTTATCAATGATACTGCTGCCGCTAGTGCGATTCCCGAAAGGGGATCCCCATGCAGCATTCAAGATTTCAGCAAACAGTCTCGACAGGCCTCATGATTTCGTGCGTGCTTTGGGCAGGTTTGGCAGCCTCTGTGGCTTGGATGTTCGCTTTTCCGTCGCTCGGAAAAGAAATCGGCGTTTCATTGTCGATCGGAATGCTCACGCTCTTTGTAGGCGCGATCGTCTCGTCCTTCTCCTCGAGGTACATGCGTTCCGATCAGCGCTCGACGCGGTTTTTCCTTATGCTTGGGTTGTTGGTCGCGAGCGTCTTGATCACTGTATTCAGCGCCAATCTTTTGATCCTCGCGTTGGCCTGGTGCACCAGCAGCGTGCTGCTTGCAAAACTGGTTGGCCATTGCGCAGACTGGGACGAAGCCTTGGCGGCAAAGCGGCGCACCCAGCTCGCTTTCGCGATAGGCGACGTTTCACTTGTTGCGGCGCTGTCCATTCTTGGCTGGCAAGCAGGCACGCTGCAGCTCGAGGTGGTGCTGTCCACCGTTTCCGAGATCCCTGCGCCGCTGGCGACAGCGGCAGCGCTCTTGCTCGTCATCGCGGCTGCTGCCCGCTGCGCCTTGCCTCCGTTCTCCGGCTGGCTGCTCTCCTCGATGAGTGCGCCGACACCGGTCTCCGCCCTCATGCATGCAGGGCTGGTGAATGCGGGCGGCTTCCTGTTGATCCGCTTTGCCCCTCTGCTGGAAGCTGCACCGTCTGCCCGAATTGTCACGATCGCGATTGGCCTTTTCGCAGCGATCTACGGGCTCGGAATCATGATGGTCCGGACAGACATCAAGCGGACACTCGCGGGTTCGACGGTATCTCAGATGGGCTTCATGATCATGAGTTGCGGCCTGGGCGCCTATGCGGCCGCGCTATGGCACATAGTTGCGCACGGTCTGTTCAAGGCCTGGCTGTTCCTTGGATCCGGTTCGGCAATCGGCATGAAGAGCGAAAGCCAGCGTGGGTCCCTGTCGAACGCAGCGACGGCCGCAATCGCAATTGGCACACTTTGCATTGCCGTCTCATACCTGGTCGTCGGGAATGGCAGTGCAAGCCTGGTGCCCCTGCTGCTTGGCATGGCAACTGCCATGGCGACGATGATTGCCTGCCTGGGCAGCGTGTCCTCATTGAGGACAAAGCTGTCGTTCCTGCTGCTCATGGCCGCCTTGGCCGCATTCCATACCGTCGGACTTTCCATTGCCCATTCGGCGGTCGGCGCCGACGCGCAGGCGCTGGTACCAAACTGGGCTCTGCTTGCCTTGCTGGCAACGTTTCTCGGTTGCTGGGTCTGGCAGCAACATCGCCTCTTGTCCGGGGCGGGCCTTCCTGCGCGCCTCTTCGTCCACCTCATCAATGCCGGCGCCTTGAAGGCGACCAGAAAGGGAGAAGCAGCATGAACATGATGGCACCTATAGCGATCGTTGAGCCGGTTCTGACGCGAACAGAAGTTGCAGGTCTGGTTTCTCTCGCTGCTCGAACGGTCCCGCCAATCTGGCCATTGGAAAGCGCCATTGCGGTCAATCCCCTTGCCGGGTTCGAAGAGTTGCCGTTCGAACAGGCGGTCAGTGCGGCCGCGCAGCGCTTCTCTGCGCGCGAGAACTTGCCCGTTGATCAATGGCGCACGCTTCTTCGGGCCGGCAGCATTGATCAAAAGGTTCTGCGCGACGTTGCAATCCAGGAATTGGGCGGCTTGAATTCTGCTTTTGAATTGATCGGCCCAGACGTCTCGCGGCTGGATTTGTTGATGGCGCGTCTGCTTGATTTGCCGGTCGGTGCGGGTGTGACAAGGCCAGCGATGTTGTCTCCCGATGCGGACTTCATTGCCAAATGGTGTGCCGCCTTTTTCGATCAGGGTCGGGCGGCGAGCCCGATGCCCAATCGCGGGTTGGGATTCTATCGGTCGGTACTGGCGATAGCTGGGCATGACTCCGAATTCCGCAGATTGACGGGAGATGTCGGTCAGAAGCTTCTTCTCAGCATCCCGCGGGATCCGCTTGAGGCCATTGCCGAAGGTTTCGCAGCCCTTGGCATCTGCCATGGCGAGGAGGAGGATCTGCTTGCAGGATATGTGGCCCGGCTGCCCGGTTGGGCGGGGCACATCCGTTGGCGCAACGAACATGCCGACCCAGAATATGCGGCGGGTGCACCTGCAGGCATGGCTGACCTGTTGGCCCTGTGGATGCTTCTGGACCGCAGTGGTGCCATCTCGACAGGCGAGGCTCGCACTGCGCCTTCCGATGTCTCGGCCCAACTGGCGGAGCGGTTCAACCTGACGAGTGACATTCTTGAAAATGCGCACGAAGCTGGACGCCGCCATTTCAACGAGATTGCAAATCTTGATGAAGGCAAGCTTGGCAGGATGTTCATGCTTGCAGCTGAAACATCATACCGCAACGCGGTCGTGCCGCAGCTTCGGGCTGCAGCGGACGCACCGGGTTCAGATGAGGTTGCGGAGGCCCAGCTGGTCTTCTGTATCGACGTGCGTTCGGAATCATTTCGGCGAGCGCTGGAAGCTGAGGGGCGCTATGAGACGTTCGGCTACGCTGGCTTCTTTGGCTTGCCGATCGCACTCCACAAGGTCGGCAAGAGCCGTCGGACCCGTCTCCTTCCAGTTTTGTTGTCGCCGCAGCATGATGTGGACGAAGGGCCGGCTGTCGGACGCGAGCGTGAGGCGGAAATGGTCGAGCAAAATGCGGAGCGGACACAGCACACCGCAAACCTGTTCGATATTGCCAAGCAGGGTTCAGCGACTGCCTTCACCACGGCAGAAGTTACCGGCCCGTTGGCCGGCCTGCTGATGGCGGCAAATACGATCGCACCGAAATTTGTCGAACGTGCAGTGTCCCGGCTCAGGCCACCCCGTGAAGACGCATTCGCGCCTTCTCTCGAGAAACATGCAGACCATGGCGTGCACCCTGCTTTTACCTTCGAGGAAAAGGTCGGCTATGCAACGGCGCTGTTTAAGCTGACAGGCATGAAGACGCCCACGGCGCGACTTGTAGCTCTGGTCGGCCACGGCGGGAGCGCGGTCAATAATCCCTATGCAGCCGCCCTGGATTGCGGTGCATGCGGTGGCCATGCCGGGGGTTCCAACGCCCGGATCCTGACGGCCATCCTCAATGATCTGGACGTGCGCGCCGAACTGGCGAAAAGGGGGATGAATATTCCTGACACCACCCGCTTCATCGCCGCAGAGCACAATACGACGACGGACGAGGTTTTCATATTCGATCAGGCCACCATCCCGGAAAGTCATCGCCCAGACCTGAGTGCGTTGATGACCAGCCTTGCCAGGGCGGGATCGGCCAATCGGGAGCGTCGTTCAGTCCTGCTCGGACGAAGCGCCAGCGACGTGCTGACCGGTGCGGTGCACTGGGGCGAGGTCAGGCCGGAATGGGGGCTCGCACGAAATGCAGCTTTCATTGTCGGCCCGCGGTCCTTGACGCGCTCCATCGATCTTGAAGGCCGGGCCTTCCTGCATAGTTACGACTGGCAGAGCGATACCGACGGGTCAGCCTTGACCACAATTCTGACTGCACCGATGGTCGTCGCCCAATGGATCAATTGCCAATATCTGTTCTCGACAATCGACAATGATCGTTATGGATCGGGCAACAAGATCACGCAGAATGTCGTCGGAGGGATTGGCGTCCTTCAGGGCAATGGGGGCGACTTGAAGGTTGGCCTGCCGATGCAGTCGTTGTTTGGTGACGATGGCACCGCATTTCACGTGCCGCAGCGCCTGTTGACGGTTGTCCTCGCACCATTTGATCTGGTGGAGTCGGTTGTTGCATCGAACGACATCCTTGAACGACTTTTCGGAAATGGTTGGGTTTCACTCGTGGTGATCGATCCCGAGACCGGGAAGGCCCTGCGGTGGCGCCGGAATTGCGAACTTTCTGAATCCGCTGCCACTCATCAATCATTATAAACTCAAGAGGAATAGTTATGAACAACACTCGGTATGGTGAACTTAGCCTGCATCGCCTGAAGAAGATCGAGATCGTGATGAACGCCGAAGACCATGGTCTGGTTGAGGATTTGCTCAAAGCGGCGGGTATCGGGGGCTGGACCATTATCCGCGATGTGGCGGGCATGGGGCACAGTGGTTTTCATCAGGGCAAGACAATCTTCAACGACCAGAGCGGTCTGGTCATGTTCGTCGGAGTCGCTGACGAAAAGGCGATCATTGACGTCGCGCGCGGACTTGCGCGGCTGTTTGAAAAGCGGCCAGGCGTGACGTTCCTCTCTGACGTGGAAGTCTTGAGGTCGGACTATTTTGCCGCAACGCAAACGGCCCAATAGCCGGTCGGGTTCAAAGGAACCCGCAATGACGTTGGCTTGATTTGCCAGGCTCTGCAGCGTTCGGCGTTGAGTGGGTTCGCGATTGAACCAGTGTCTGCGTGCGCCCTGAAACTAGAGCGACTGCCCGTCGTCCACGTCAATGACAGCACCGGTCGTGCAAGCTGATGCGTCGGAAGCAAAATAGAGCATCATGCCGTCAAGGGATTCAATGGGCTGCAGGCGCCGTCTCGGGAAACTGGCAATATGGGCTCGGCCGCCCTCGGTCTGGAACCAGTCGCCTGCGATCTCCGTCTGGATATAGCCTGGCTGGATCGTATTGACGTTGATGCCTTGCCGCACCCATTCGCGGGCAAGGTTGCGGCCCAGATGCGCGACGCCAGCCTTGAGCGCCGCATAGGCACTGTCGCCTCCACCCGTCATGTGCGAGGTAATCGAACCCAACAGCACAACGCGGCCCTTGCCGGTTTCACGGCTTCCTGCCGCGATAAGCCGCTTGGCACCTTCCCGAGCCGTCAGATAGGCCCCGGTAAAGTTCGTATCAGAAAGCATCCTGATGTCGTCGATCGCCACTTCGGTGGCCCGACCGGGCACGGACAGGCCCGCATTGGCAATGATCGTATCAATCAGGCCGAAGCGCGCCTCTCCCGCGTCAAAAGCGCGACTGACAGACGATTCATCCGTGACATCAAGCGCCACAGCAAGAGCGCTGTGCCCTGCGCCCTGCAATTCGCTGGCCAGCTTTTCGACCCGGTCTATGCGCCTTGCCCCGACGATGACGTTTGCCTTTCGGGACGCAAACAGCCGAGCAAAATGGGCCCCGAGGCCGGACGAGGCCCCGGTGATCAATACTGTGCGCCCTGTTACGTCCATTTCTGCAAGTCCTTCGCAATTGCTTGATTTCTCGCTGCCCTACTATGCAGCTCGTGTTGAACCCTGCCGCTATCAAAGCTGTCAGGGCAAACACTGTACTCCGCTATCGAGGGGCCATGCGGATTGCACCGTCGAGCCGGATGCATTGGCCATTGAAGTAGGAATTGCGCGCCAGTTCCATCGCGAGGCTGGCGAACTCTTCCGGTTTGCCGAGACGCTTTGGAAAGGGCACCGATGCTGCCAGGCTTTCCAGTACCTGCGGCTTGGCACCCAGCATCAGGGGTGTCGCGAAGATGCCGGGCATGATGGAGTTGACCCTTATGCCAAGATCGGAAAGATCGCGGGCCATCGGCAAGACGAGCCCGTTGACCCCTGCCTTTGCCGAGCCATAGATGACCTGACCAATCTGCCCGTCTTGAGCAGCAACGGAGGCCGTCAATGTAATGCAGCCCCGTTCGCCGTCTTCAAGCGGTTCGAGCGTGGCCATGCCTTCCGCAGCAAGCGAAGCAATCCTGTAGGATGCGACCAGAATGCCATTCACGCCATAGATATAGTCTTCAGTGGAAAGGCGCTTCAGCCGCCCGGCTTCCTTGTCATAAGCAAGGGTCTTGCCGCGACGGGAGGTCATGGCACAGTGCACCAGGATGCGTTCCTGACCGTGTGCGGCGCGTGCTTTTGCAAATCCGGCTACAACGGAGTCTTCGCTGGTAATGTCCACGTCGCAGAACAGTCCTCCGATATCTTCGGCGACAGACTGGCCGGTCGTCGCGTTCACGTCGAAGATCGCCACCTTTATTCCCGCTGCGGCCAATGCGCGCGCGGTTGCCTGTCCCAGCCCCGAGGCTCCGCCTGTCACGATTGCTGCGGTCGAAGAATCAAAAATCATTTTAAGCTCCTGCTCGATCCCGGATTCCGCTCTCGCAATTGGGTTTGGTGTTGGCAACAGGCAATTCGCTCAGGCGGCCAGGGCCATGCTGAAAACGCACGTTTGAGTTGCACCTGCAAGTTGGGCGAACAGTAAAGCCCTCTCCACTGCACCCAGAGCGGATTGGCGTTGCTTCCCAAGATCATGGTTAACAAAATAATAATGGGAAACTAACTTGATCTTGCACTCCCCGATAATTGACTCTACTTGAGCAATGCGGGCCGTGAAACCCGCCAATCAGGGTCGTTTCGTGTTTGTGTAGGTAGCGTAGTTCTTCGAGTTTGGCCCAAATGGGACAGACGTCGCGAAGGCTGTGCTCCGAATACAAAGTAAAGCAACAATTATCGTCAGTGATCCAGGGAACCCCCATCCATGAAAAAACAGTCTTTTGCCAACCGGCTTCTCCGCTCAACTGCGCTGCTTCCAGCGCCCTTGCTTGCGTTTCCCGGCGTCGCCCTTGCAGACTGCCTTCCAAACGCAGGCGGAACGATCGTTACCTGTCAGACGACTGATCCCGACGGCTATGATGGCTCGGCGGTTTCGGGGCTGACGATCAACGTCGGACCGGGCGCTTCAGTTGACGGCGGATCTCTTCAAGCTGGTGCTTTAAGCGCCGTTAACAATGAAGGTACTTTGAACGGTGCCGACATCTTTGTGGGCAGCGGCAGCCGCGTCTCGAATGCGGCCAACGCGCCCGGCGTCATCACCGGCAATATCAACTTTGCGGCGGCTGGCACCAATCAGACCAACACGCTCGAGAATTTCAGGGGCTTGGCGCCTGCGACGATTACCGGAGATATCTTTTCCGCAGGCGGCGCGTTTCTCGTCACCAATGACGGAACAATCGCCGGCAATCTTACATCCGTCGGCGTAACGACGATCAACAATACCGGCTCGATTACGGGCACGACGGTATCGGTCGGCGGCGGCAGCACGATCAACAATCTGGCCAGCGGTCCCGGTTCGATCGCTGCAGACATTGCTTTCGGTGCTGCAGGCACAAACCAGACGAATACGCTGAACAATCTCGGCGCGTCGACGATCACCGGCAACGTCTCTTCTGCAGGCGGTGCGTTCAGCCTGACCAATGCGGGATCGCTGACGGGCAACATCAGCTCTTCGGGCAACACCACGATCGGCAATACCGGATCGATCACGGGTGACATCCTGCTGGGTGCCGGCAATGATACGATTACCACGACGGGCACGATCACCGGCAACATCGATATGGGTGCCGGCACCAACACGATCGGCTTTGGATCGACGGCGGCACTGCCCACAGGCACGCTGACGGCAGACGCGGCGGGTCTCAACACGATCAACCTGTTCGGATCGGGCGCAGATACGCTCAACATCGCGGTCACCAACTTCGATGTGATGAACAAGGATGGAACCGGCAGCTGGGCCTTGAGCCAGGCGGTTTCGCTGGCTGACCGGATCAACATCAATGCCGGCACGCTCATTGCCAGCGATGCGGACTTCATTGGTGCGAACACGATCGTCAACAATGCGACGCTGAACCTGACCAATGCCGCGAGCGGCACCTATTCCGGTTCCATGTCGGGCACCGGCGTTGTCAATGTCGGCGGCGGCGGAACAGGCGTCACGACCTTCTCGGGCACGAACACCTATACCGGCGATACCACGATCACTCAGGGCACGCTTCAGCTTCTTGGCGGTGCCGCTATCGCGGATACGGGTAACGTTGTTGTGACGACCCCGGGCATCCTTGATGTCGCGGCTGCGGAAACTGTTGGTTCGATCAACGGAGACGGGTCCATTACGCTTTCGGGTGGTAACCTGACCGTTGGTTCAGGCGCATTTTCCGGTGCGATTTCCGGCGCGAATGGCCTGACAAAGATCGGCACGGGAGCGCTGGTGCTCTCGGGCACCAACACCTTCGCCGGTGCGGCAACCGTCAGCAATGGCACGCTTGAACTGCAGGGCGGAAACGCCATTGGCGACGCGACTGCGGTCATCGTCAATGCCACGGCTTCGCCAGCAACGGCAGGCAATTTGCTTGTCACGAATGCGGAAACGATTGGCAGCCTGTCCGGCAACGGCGGAACTGTTGTTCTTGCCGCTGGCCTGACCACGGGTGGTGACAATTCGAGCACCACATATGCTGGCGTCATCTCCGGCGCTGGCAGCCTCACCAAGCAGGGCACGGGCACCTTCACCCTGACCGGCGCGAACACCTACTCGGGTGGCACGGTGATCAATGCCGGCACGCTGGAAGGCAACACGACGTCGCTGCAGGGCGATATCGTAGCCAATGCAGCTGGCACTTTGCTCTTCACCCAGCCAGCGAATGGCACCTACGCAGGCGCGATCAGTGGCGCAGGCGTGGTGACCAAGGCCGGTGCAGGCACGTTGACGCTGACCGGCAACAACTCCGGTCACAGCGGCACGACAAACCTCAATGGCGGTACGGTTTCCATCGGTGCTGCGACCAACATCGGAACCGGTACGCTCGCGTTCGACGGCGGCACGCTCAACACGACCGGTGCTCTGACTCTTGCCAATGCGGTCACGCTTGGCGCGGGCGGCGGCACCGTCCTGACGGGTGCCGACACGACACTCTCCGGCGTGATTTCGGGTGCTGGTGCACTGGTCAAGACGGGTGCAGCCAACCTGACCTTGTCGGGCGCCAACACTTATACCGGTGGCACGACAGTTTCGGCCGGAACGCTGACTGGCACGACGACCTCGCTTCAGGGCAACATCGTCAACAATGCTGCGGTTGTCTTTGATGACGCCGGCGTTGGCACCTATGCCGGCAACCTGACCGGTACCGGAACGCTGACCAAGGCGAACACCGGATCGGTGACCCTGTCTGGCGTCAACACCTACAGCGGCGCAACGACCGTTGCGGGCGGCACATTGATTGCTGCCGGCACCGGAGTTGGCGATAGTTCGGCGGTGACTGTCAATGCCGGCGCACTGTTCCAGCTGACGGGTGATGAAACAGTCGGCAGCATCGCAGGTGCGGGCGACGTCGATACCGGCGCGTTCACGCTGACCGCTGGCGGCAACGGAACCTCGACATCGCACACAGGAACATTGTCGGGCACGGCTTTGACCAAGACGGGTGCTGGCAACTTCACCTTGGGCGGCACAGGCACCCTCACGGGCGGCATCGCTGCCAATGCGGGAACTGTCAGCATCGCTGGTGCCTATACCAGCCCGGTTACGGTTGCTTCGGCAGCGACGCTCAATGTTCTCACAGGCGGGGCATTGACCGGCGACGTGACTGGCGCAGCCGGATCGTTCACCGTGGTGAACGGCCTTGTTACCGGCAACGTTGGCAATGCCGGTCGTTTGTCCGGCGCGGGCACCATTGTCGGCGCAGTGACCAACTCAGGTACCGTTGCTCCAGGCAATAGCCCGGGCATCCTGACAATCGATGGCAGCTACACGCAGACCGCCACTGGCACGCTTGCGATCGAACTCACGCCGACTGCAGTTGCAGGCACAGGCTATGATCAGGTTTCTGTCATCGGCACGCCCGGTACGGCAGCGCTTGACGGTACGCTTGCTCTTGCACCTGCTGCCGGGCTCTACACCGCCGGCGCGACCTATGACATCGTGAGTGCGACGGGAGGCATCTCGGGCAACTTTGCGACGGTGACGGGGGCCACGCTCTCGCCATTCCTGTCGTTCACGGCAACGGGCATTGTAACCACCGCCACACCGGCTCAGGTCTATCGCCTGACGGTCACGCGGACTGCCTATGCGACCGGGCTTGGTGCTTTGGCTAACCCCAATCGCATCGCGGTTGCCAACGGGTTCCAGACTTTGGTGGCAGGCGCCACGGGTGACACCGCAACGCTTGTGATCAACGCTGACAACTCGACGGCTGCGCAGGCTGCGGTCCTGTTCGACCAGCTGAGCCCGGAAGCTTATGGTGCCTATGCAACGGCGCTGCAGGATCAGGGTGAGCTGTTCACACGGCAGGTCGCCTTGCACCTGATGCAGAAGAATGCCGATGATGACGGTCATGCCCGTATCTGGGCAAGCGGCTATGGTCAGTGGGGCAACGGCAAGAACCGGAGCTACCTCGTCGGATCCGATCAGGACATCACTGGTGGAACGATCGGTGTGGACTTCGGTGCCGGTGCACTGACCTATGGTCTGGCCGGTGGCTATTCCGAAGCTAAGGTCGATTTCCTCTCGGGCACATCACGTGGCAAGAGCAAGGGCTGGCAGGTCGGTGGCTATGCTGATTATTCGGCTGGTCAGGTCTCGGCCAATGTCCAGGTTGCCTATATCAACGGCAATATCGATGCGACCCGCTCGATTTCGGTCGGCGGCGTAGGGCGGACTGCTGTGGCGAGCACTGACGGACATCTGTTCCGCGCAGTCGGCACAGTGGGCTATGACCTCGGAAAGGATGGCAGCAAGATCCGTCCGTTCGTCGGGGTGGACTTCAGCAACGGTCGAGTGAACAGCTTCACCGAAACCGGAGCCAATGCTGCCAACCTCAACGTCAACAGGATCAATGCCAATCGGACTGACGTCCTCGCTGGCCTTGATGTGGCCTTCAAGACTGGCAGTATTACGCCATACGCTCGTGCAGCATATCGCTATCGTGCGAACAACAAGAATGGCAGCGTAACCGCCAATTTTGTGGGCAATGCTGGTTCGGCCTTTACGGTCTCGACTGAAGTTGCCGGCCGTTCCGAAATTGACGTGGATGCAGGCCTGAGCGCAGGCATCGGCAAGTCGGCTTCGGTCTCGGTTGGCTATCAGGGTGCATTCCGCAACGATGTCAATCGTCACGGTGTTGCAGCCCAACTGAGCTTCGGCTTCTAACGCTTTAACAAATAGTTCTTCAAAGATTGACCCGCTCGCACCAGATGGTGCGGGCGGGCCTTTTTTTGTGACGAGTAGCCGCGTCGCCCCTGCGAGAGGCAGGGGCCCCTGAGGGAGTCTGGCACCGTCGCCCCTGCGCAGGCAGGGGCCTCTGGGTGAGTCTGGCACCAAAGCGTCCAACAGGCCCCTGCCTGTCGCAGGGGCGACGGATGATTTATAGTCCCTCTTTGTTCCTATTTACTTGACAAATAGGAGATAATCTGAAACACACAATCCCGTCACTCGATCGGCGTTTCTAGGTCGCACGGGTCGAGGGGCGGGACTGCTGGAAAAGGGACTATCCCCAACCAGCACAGGTCGGCGCGAAAGCGGCGGGCGTCTGCACTCCCCAAAGTGTGCAGCCACGCGCTCTGCGTTCGTTTTGAACCGGTCCGGGCGTCTTTGAAGGGAGCAATCCCGTCCTGCAGGAGGGCTTTCGGGCCTTACCACTCTGCAGGGACGTGCCGGATGAGAAGGCGGTGTTTCGAGACCGGGCGCCGGTTACGCACTCGAGCACCTGCAACCGCACAAAGGCAAAACCCGCCGGACGCCCCCCAAGGCTTCCGCGCCGACCGTCCCGCCCCCCGCTCACCACGGGAAGCCTTCGCGTGTCTGCAATTCTTCCAGGTGAGAACCGTTACCGTGCTTAATGCCCCATTGCCGCCTGTCCCGGCCTCATTTTGGGGCGCGGAGCAAGCCAGACCAGCCAGGCAGCGACAAACAGAACGACTGCGGACACCATGAACATGCGGTTCGCTCCTATGGTAGCGGCCTGTGCGTCGACCAGTCGCTCGATCATTGTCCGTGCCTGATCCGGGCTCATCCCTGACGCCTGCATTTGCGCCATTGCTCCGTCAGCTCCATTGAGCGTTCCGGCCATGTCAGCGCGCGCTTCGCGTGTTGAACTGTCCCACATCGAGGTCGACAGGGCCGTGCCTGCCGCTCCGGCGGCTGTCCGCATGAAGCTCAGGAGCCCCGCCGCCGAGGCCACTTCGTTCATCGGCACAGCAGAAAGTGAAAACATCATCAGGCCCAGAAAGAAGAACGGCATCCCTATGCCTTGCAGCAATTGCGGCATGGCATAGTCCCAGAATGTCCCGTCGGTGTTCCATTGGACGCGCATGAATGTGATCAGTACAAGCCACAGCATGCCTGAGGTGATCAGGATGCGGGGGTCGAACCGGTCAAACGCCTTGCCCGCGATAGGGGCCATCAAGATCGCAAACACACCGACAAAGGCCATCGCATGCCCGGCTTCGCTTGCCGTGTAGCCGATCACGGACTGCAGCCACAGTGGTATGAGAACAATCATGGCAAACATCCCGCCATAGCCCAATGCCATGGCGATCAGCCCGACCCATAAGGAGCGGTAACGCAGGACCCTCAGGTCAACCACGGGGTGCGGATCTGTCAGCTCCCAGATCACGAAAATGCCAAACGCAATGAAGGAGGTGATCGCAAGCCCGGTGATCATCGTTGAGGCGAACCAGTCATGTTCGCGACCCAGATCAAGGACCAGCTGGAAACTGCCCACGAACAGCACCAGAAGAATGAGCCCCACCGTATCGATCCGTGCGCGCTCGGTGGCCGTCTCGTAGCGCCCGACAAGAGTGACGACAATGGCGATACAAAGCAGCACGACCGGCAAATTGATGTAGAAGATCCACGGCCAGCTCCAATTGTCGCTGATATAGCCACCGATAATGGGGCCGAGGATTGGTGCCGAAATTGTGGTGACGCCCCAAAGCGCATTGGCCGTGCCCATCTTCTCCTGCGGGAAAATTCGCAGCATCAATGTCTGGGTCAACGGCATGAGCGGTCCGCCGCACAGGCCCTGAAATACGCGCAGGACGACCATCAGTTCGATCGTCCGGGCAAGACCGCACAAGACAGAGAACAACGCAAAGCCCACCAGGCTGACCAACAGTGTGCGGTAAGTGCCGAACCGTGCCGCCAGCCACCCGGTCAGGGGCACAGTGATTGCCTCTGCCACAGCGTACGACGTGATCGTCCAGGTGCCCTGCGAGGGCGAAATGGCGAGGCCCCCTGCAATATGCGGCACGGAAACGTTCGTGATTGTGGTATCGAGAATGACAACGAAATTGGCCAAGGCCAGCCCGACGGCTGCCAGCCACAGCCGGGCACCCGTCAGCGGCTGGATCGGCTCCGGGTTCATTGTCCGCGTGTGTCGATCGTCGCGCTCATCGACAATCCGACGCGTAACGGGTGTTCTTTCAATTGTGCCGGGTCCAGCTGGATCCGAACGGGCAGTCGCTGGACGACCTTGACCCAGTTACCGGTCGCGTTCTGTGCAGGAATCAGCGCGAACGCGGCTCCTGTCCCGCCCGCAAAGCCCTTCACCACGCCGCGATACACCACCTTGCTGCCATAAAAGTCGCTGGTGAGTTCAACGGGCTGGCCGGGCTTGACCTCGCGCAGCTGGCTCTCCTTGAAGTTGGCATCAACGAACATCCTGTCGAGTGGCACAATGACCATGAGCTGTGCGCCTGCGTTGATCCGCTGGCCTACCTGTGCATTCCGGTTTGTGACGATGCCGCTGATCGGCGCGCGGATTATGGTGCGCTCCAGATTGAGCCGGGCAAGATCGACGCGCGCCTTCGCAGCAACGACGTCCGGCGCTGTTGCCTCCGTGAACCCGGTGGTCAGCGCAGCAGCGGACTCCAGGTCTCCAGTGGCTGACGCTTTCATTGCAGCAGCAGTGGCCACTTCTGCCTGCGCCTGCGCCAATTTTGCGCGTGCCGCCTGAAATGCAGCCAGACTTTGCGATACTTCTTCGGCTGAGACCGCTCCAGAGGACGCAAGCTTCTGGCGGCGGTCATAGGCTTCCTGCGATTTGATAAAGTCGGCGCGCGCGGAGGTGAGGCGCGCCTGTGCCTGATCGACCTCGGCCGTGCGCGCATTGACTCTCGCTGCCGAGGAGGTGTCACCGGAACGGGCCTGACGGAAACGCTGGCGGGCCTGCATCAGCATCGCCTCTGCATTGGCAAGCTCGATACTTGCATCAGCATTGTCGATCACCACGAGCACGTCGCCCTTTGCCACGTGCTGCGTATTGCCAGCGCGTACTTCCTTGACTGCCCCTGAAACCAGAGGAGTCACAATTGCGGAATCAGCGCCGACATAGGCGTTATCCGTGTGCACGCGGCCTGCCTGGGTGAAGAAATACCAGATGCCCCAAACCGCAGCGATCGTGACCAGGGCGATGACGAATATTCGGAGGAACTTCTGACGCTTCTCGCGCATGTCGGGTCCGGGACCGGTGGCCGCTGCTTCGTCTGGAGGAGTTGCCGCTTCAGTCATCTGTCTGGTTGCTCCCTGTCCGCTGCAGGAGCGGAGAATCCGCCTCCCAGAGCCCGGACCAGTGTAATGTCGAGCAGAAACCCGCGGGCGTTCAGCTCGGCCAAGGTTCGCTGGCTTGCCAAGGCATTATCCTCCGCCGTCAAGACCTGCAGCAGGTTGGCGACTCCTTCGTCGTGACGCAGGCGCATGAGACGCGCGGCTTCCTGCGCGGATTGCGCAGCAGTCTTTGCCATGGCCAGCCGCTCGGTCAGCGCACGCTTCGACTCAAGCGTATCGGCCACTTCGCGCAAAGCTGTCAGCAAGGTCTGATCATAGCGAGCGACTGCCTGATCATAGTCGGCTTCTGCCGTCCTGTAGTTGCTGCGCAGTCGCTGACCATCAAAGATTGGCAGCGTGGCTGCCGGTCCGAAGTTTGCGTACTGGGACCCCGAATTGAACAACTGACCCAGTCCGAGCGATTGCAGGCCAACGACTGCCGCCAGATTGATATCGGGATAAAAGGCCCTTCGGGCCGATTTCACGCGAAACGTGGCAGCCTCGGCGCGCAATCTGGCAGAAACGATATCGGGACGACGACCGAGGAGATTTGCTGCGAGGTTGGCGGGTGCCTCGGAAACAGCGGGCAGGTTCTGCGCTGGAATGGGGAGCAGCCGTGCCCGCTCGGGCCCTGCTCCGACCAGCGCGGCCAGCCTGTTGCGCTCCAGTGCAATCAATTCGTCGATCGCTGCCTGAGCCTGTTCTGCTCCGGCCCGCCGCGAGGTTGCCAATTCGTGATCAGCCTGATTGTCGATGCCGGCCTCGACCCGCTCATGGGTCAATTTTTCGATTCCCCGCAAGGCGTCAACCGAACGGACTGCGAGTTCGCGGCTGGCAAGAAGCTGGGCCAGATTGCCCCAGCTTAGCGCTATTCCGCTCGCCAGCAGCAGCCTTGCCTGGGCAGCATCGACGCGCGTGGCCTCGGCTTCGCCGCGGGCAGCCGCCAAGGCAGCCCGGTTTCGGCCCCACAGATCCAGATTCAGCCCGAGAGTGGCCGATAGTTTGCCGGTTTCAATGATGCCCTTTGGAATGAACTGCGCTGGAATGCCAAGGTTGTAGCTTTGCTTGTTGCCGCCCACAGTCCCATCGATGGACAGTGACGGCTGCAAGGCGCCGCCCGCCCGTTCTGTTGCAGCATCGGCCGCCCGTATCCGCGCGGCAGCCATTGCGACATCGGGCGACTTGCCCAACCCCTCTTCGATCAGCGCGTTGAGACCAGCATCGCCATAGGCTGTCCACCAATTGTCTTTCGGAAAATCAGCCGTACTGTCCGACGGTCCTTCGCCATTTCCCAGCGACGGAACGGTCATCATTGGCATTGGCTGCCGGGGCGCTGGCGGGAGGGCGCAACCCGACGCTGCGCCAATCAGCGCCAGCACGGCAAACCACTGGCCGGTTTGAATACCGTACTGCATGGTACGCTCTTGGCCCCGGCGGGCACTTCTTGTCAATCAGAATGATACTGTGTAGTACGATTTTTGTGAGAGGGAAGGATCCGGACAGGCACGAAACCCGCGTCCGCGCCATTGTGGCGACGGCGCGCAAAGCCTTCCTGCGTCATGGTTACGGACAGACCTCGATGTCCAGCATTGCGGCCGAACTCGGCGGTTCCAAGACCACATTGTGGAGCTATTTTCGCAACAAGCAGGATTTGTTCGCCGCCGTGGTCGACGACCAGGTGGAACGGTATGGCGAAGCGCTGCGGCTGGAGCTTCCGGAGGATGGCGACTTGTCAGAAACGCTGACGGCACTGGGTCAGTCGATCCTGGCGACGATCCTGCGCCCTCAGATAGTGGCTCTTCATAGAGTCGTCGTCGGCGAGGCGGGGCGCTTTCCCGAACTTGGACGCACGTTGTGGGAACGGGGAGCTCAGCGCGGCCAGCAGCGGACGGCTGCATGGCTTGCCATGCAGATGGAGAAAGGCCGTCTGCGTTCCGCCGATCCGGTCAGTGCAGCCTCACATTTTCTTGGGCTTTGCCAGTCTGGCAGTTTTTACCGGCACTTGCTCGGCGCCGCTCCGCGGCCCGACAGGACAGTGATCGACGGCGAAGTCAGCTCGGCCGTGCGCGCCTTCCTTGCAGCCTATCAGCCGGAAGGGGAGGAAATGGCCCGTCGGGCCTAGCTGCGTTCTCGCTCCTCTCGTCCGACACGCCTCGAGCACCCGGATCGTGCTTACATGTTTGAACGACGCATCTGCCGACCGGTCCAGACAAAGACACCGAAGCCCAAGACACCAGCGCTGACGCAGACTGCCATCACGGCCAGGTTGAGAGCGAAATCGCCAAACTCGGGATGCCACATGTCGCTCAGTCGCCCAATTGCCGCGGCGCTCAGTGCCTGGCCAAGAAGGTTGTTAAAAAGCAAGGCCAAGGCGACTGCGAATCCGCGCTCGGACGGCAAAACACTGTTCTGTATGGAAGAGAGGATTGGCGCCTGACTTGTCAGGAAGATGCCATAGGCCAGCGCAAAGAGACCGAGGAATGGCCAGAAGGTGGTTGCAGAAAGGCTGAACCACAAGGGCGGCAGACACAGAATTCCAGCCAGACCGGGAATCCATGCGAACCAGCGAATGTCCCGGCGCGAAAGCCATTCGCTCAAGACGCCTCCCAGAATCGGGCCGGGTATGCCGCCGAGGACAAAGGCGAGCCCAAGATAGAAGCCGACGTCGCGGGTCGACAGGCCAAAGCTGCGCAGCATGATGGGCGCCATCCAGATCGCAATTGCGTATCCAATCATGATCTGGACGGCATAGCCGGTGATGAGCCCCAGATAGACCCGGTTGGAAAGGAGAGAGCGGATCGTTGCACCAAGGGGCCGCTGCGCCGCAGATTCGGCTCCCCCGGCGGAATAACGGCCGCGTTCAGGCTCGCGAACCGTCGCAAAGAGCAAGAGTGCCAGCAGCATTCCGGGAATGCCAAGCAGGATGAAGCTCATCCTCCACCCATAGAGTGAAGCAAAGAGTCCTCCCGCCATCAGCCCGATGGCCGTACCGATCGTCGATCCGAGGGTCAGAATTCCCATCGCGCGCGGGAGTTCACCGGGTCGGAAATAATCTGCCAGTACCGATTGAGAGGATGGGCCGCTCGCCCCTTCGCCCATTCCCACGCCAATGCGTGCGAGAAACAGTGACCAAAATCCAACTGCGAGTCCGGATACCGCCGTCATCAAGCTCCAGAAGCCCAATGCTGCAGCAACGATGGATTTGCGGTTTGCCCGGTCTGCGAGCCGGGCCATAGGGAACCCTGCAATGACGTAGAACATAGTGAAGGCGAACCCCGCCAGGAGTCCCAACTGGCTGTCGGACAGCACAAATTCCCGCTTTATGTCTTGCAACAGGATCGAAAGCACCAATCGATCAGCCACGCTGAACATCAGCGTCAGTGTAAAGAGCCCGAGGACATAATAGCGATAGGCTGGATGATCCTTCACCGCGCCACCTTCGGCATTTCCGGGTGGTGCTGCGTGCCCGCGACGTGCATCCGTCTGCGTGTTGCTTTGACCGGCAATTGTCGCCCTCCCTCATTCCTGTTTTGCATTGCTTAGCCCGCCGGGGCTGACGCACATACCGTCAAAAGAGGCATGACCCTGACCACTCAATCTACGCTTGCTGTTTTCCTGTTTGACCGAACTGAATCCCGGACTGCGATCACAGGCTTTCGCTCGCAGTGTAAGAAAGATTGCGCTAGATGCGCTTGCGGTCGTTCGGGCATCGAACGGCTATCCGGGCCAAGTGGTCCAGTAAGGGTTTCAGCTTCGAGGATTAACGATCTAGAATGTCTCGTCTTTTGTTGATGGATGGCAATGTTGCCGAAAAGCGCAAGCTGGCTGCAGGTTTGGGTGTTCGGTCCTCTTCGGAAATCTACGCGATTGCCATTCGCGCGCACTTTCCCGAACTGGAACTTGATGTTGTGTACGCAGCAGACAGAGACTGGCAGATGCCCATGGGTCGGTCTTGGTCGGACTATGACGGTTTGGTCATCACGGGATCTTCGCTGCATGCCTATGACAAGGAATTTGCCGTAACCAACCAGATTGCGCTGGTTGCAGAGGCTGCCAACGCCGGCCTACCGATATTCGGCAGCTGCTGGGGACTGCAAATTGCCGTGATGGCCGCCGGCGGGGTTGTGGCCTATAATCCGAAGGGCAGGGAAGTCGGTTTCGCCCGCAAGATTGAGACGAGTGAAGCAGGCGCCGACCACCCGATCTTTCGCGGCAAGGGCAAGGTCTTTGACGCGCCCTGCATTCACTATGACGAAGTCATCGAATTGCCGTCCTCCGCAACCCTGCTGGCATCAAACAGGCACAGCCTCGTTCAGGCGGCGGTGGTTCCGCTTGGCAAATCCGAAGTCTGGGCGGTGCAATATCATCCGGAATTCGATCTCGAGCAATTGGCTCAGCTCTATACCCTCTATGCCGATGACATGGTGGCGCAGGGCTTCTTCAATTCCGGTGATGATCTGGCGCGTTACGTCGGGCAATTGAGGGAGCTCGCCGCCAACCCGGACGACACCGGACTAGCCTGGCAATTGGGTGTCGATGAGGACATCACCGACGATGGCCGTCGCCGCCTCGAAATCCGCAACTGGATCGAAGACCGCATTTTGGGTCAAGCCAGCGCCAGCTAGAATACGATCGTCTGCCCCGCGTCCTTTGGGAATTCAATCGACTGTTGCAATGATCCGGGTGAGCTTTTCGAAGATCTCGTCAATTTGCTGTGGCGAGATAATGAGAGGCGGCGACAGCGCGATGATGTCTCCGGTTACCCGGATCAAAAGGCCCTCGTCAAACGCTCGATGAAAGATTTCCATGGCGCGTTTGGTCGGCGCACCGGGGCGCGGCTCCAACTCGATTCCGCCGATCAGGCCGAAATTGCGGCAATCGATGACATGGCGCGTTCCTCTCATCGAGTGAACGCCATTGGCCCATGCCTCTTCGAGTGAACGGGCACGATCAAACAGTCCCTCGTCCTGATAGAGATCCAGTGTTGCGATGGCTGCAGCACAGGCGAGGGGGTGGCCGGAATATGTGTAGCCATGGAAAAGCTCGATGCCCTCCGGAGCGTTATTCACGATCATGTCATGAACGTCGCGCTTTACGGCAACAGCGCCCATCGGGACCGCGGCATTTGTCAGTCCCTTTGCCATCGTGATGATGTCAGGCGTTACACCGAACCGTTCTGCTCCCGTCGCTGCGCCAACCCGTCCAAAGGCGGTAATGACCTCGTCGAAAATCAGAAGTATCCCGTGTTGATCGCAAATTGCACGCAAGCGCTCGAGATAGCCGACCGGAGGCACGAGAACCCCTGTCGAGCCGGCCACAGGCTCGACAATGACAGCAGCGATCGTCTCGGCGCCGTGCAGGGCGACGATCCGTTCGAGGTCTTCGGCGAGTTCGGCTCCGTGCAAGGGCTGCCCTTTGCTGAAGGCATTGCGGGCAAGATCATGGGTATGGCGCATGTGATCGACGCCGGTCAGCAGCGTGCCGAACTGGCGCCGGTTGCCGACAATCCCGCCGACAGAAATCCCGCCAAAGCCGACACCGTGATAGCCTCTCTCCCGCCCGATCAGGCGAGTGCGACCGGCCTGGCCCCGAGCCTTCTGGTAGGCAAGCGCAATCTTCAGCGCCGTGTCGACCGACTCTGATCCGGAGTTTGTGAAGAATATCCGGTCCATCCCCTCTGGCATGATCAGCGACAATCGGGATGCGGCTTCGAACGCGATCGGGTGAGCCAACTGGAACGTGGGGGCAAAATCGAGCTTTGCCGCCGCATGTTGGATAGCCTCGACAATCTTGGCGCGCCCATGGCCTGCGTTGACACACCACAATCCACCAGTCGCATCGAGAACCCTGTGTCCGGCCGTCGACACATAATGCATGTCACTGGCGGATGCGAACATGCGCGGCGATGCCTTGAAGCCGCGGTTGTTTGTGAAGGGCATCCAGAAGGCAGACAGATCATTGGGTTCGGTCATCGGGTCACCTGAATTCGATGTGAAGTTCCCGCCCTTAGTCCAACTCGGCAGAGCCTGCCAGCCTGCCCCCGTTGCTGCTCAGGCACAAAAAGGCTAGGCTCGACTGGCACCGACCAATTTCAAACAGGGAGGCGGTGCACAGAACAACGCCTAAAAGGGGACCAAATATGAAAACCCGCATCCTGATCGCGGCTGCAGCCTTGATCGTCATGCCTCAAATCGCGTTTGCTCAGGACGCCAAAGAAGAGCCTTCGGGAGCCTTTGAAATCGATGCGGAAGTTGGTGCATTTACCGATTATCGCTTCCGCGGACTTTCGCTTTCAGGCAAAGACCCTGAAGTAACGGCGGAACTGACCGTTACGCACGAATCCGGCCTTTATGTGACTGCATGGGCAAGCAATGTGGATCTGGGCAGTGGCTCGGATGATGTTGAACTCGACCTGTCGCTGGGCTTTTCGAAGGATGTTGGCAAGGTCTCGCTCGATGGCGGTGTGCTTGCCTATCTTTATCCCGGCAACAGCAGCTTCAACTACCTTGAACTCTACGGATCGATCGGCGTTCCGGTCGGACCGGCGACGGTAACACTTGGCGCCGCTTACGCGCCGAGCCAGAACAACATCGGCAGCACCGACAATACCTATGTCTATATTTCCGGTGAATTGCCGCTCAAGGATTCGCCGATCTCGCTGCATGGCACATTCGGCTATGAAGACGGCGCCTTTGGCGACAAGAAGCGCGATTGGCTGCTCGGGGCAAGCTATGACCTTGGCAAGGGCTTTACGGCCACACTCGACTATGTCGACACGGCGAGAGCCTTCTCGACAGCGGGCAAGGCCACGGCCGTATTTTCGATTACAAAATCATTCTGAAAGGGGGGCACGGCGGCTTTGCCGCCGTGCCCATGTGTGACACAGTGACCACCAGTCTTGCGAAGTGGATCAGCGAGCGCGGCATAACCGAAGTCGAGTGCATTATTCCGGACATCAACGGAATCCAGAGGGGCAAGGTCCTTCCGGCAAACAAGTTTCTGAAATCCGTCGAGGAACGCACGCTGCGCATCCCGGCGAGCGTTTTCAGCGTGACAGTCACCGGTGAATATCCGGAAAATATCGACAGCATCATTCCCGATGTCGATCCGGATCTGGTGCTCGTCCCGGATCCTTCGACTATTCGGGTAGCCCCCGGCTTTGCTTCACCCACCGCCTATGTCATTGCAGATGCCTATAGCCGGGATGGAAAGGCGCTCTCGGTTGCGCCGCGCATGATCCTGAAGAAGGTTCTCGCGCTCTATGCCAAGCGTGGATGGCAGCCGGTCGTGGCGCCGGAGGTCGAGTTTTATCTTGTTTCCAAGAACACAGATGCAGATTTCCCGCTCGTCCCGCCCACCGGGCGCTCAGGCCGTGCCGAAACGGCCAGCCAACCATTCGGGCTTGAGGCACTGGGCGAATTTGAAGACATCATCGAGCATATCTATGACTTCTGCGAGAAAGCGGAACTCAACATCGATACGATGATCCACGAGTCCGGCGCGGCCCAGCTTGAAGTCAATTTCGTGCATGGCGATGCGCTTGCGCTGGCTGACCAGGTGCTGCTCTTCAAGCGCATTGTCAGGCAGGTGGCGCTGGAGCATGGAGTCTATGCGACATTCCTCGCCAAGCCCATGTCCGACCAACCGGGCAGTGCCATGCACATTCACCAATCGATCCTGGAAGAGTCCAGCGGGCGCAATATCTTCTCGACGCCCAACGGCCGGGATTCATCCTTGTTCCGAAGCTATATCGCGGGGCTCGCCCGATTGCTGCCGCAAGTGACGCCCTTGTTTGCGCCCAACGTGAACAGCTTCCGTCGGATGAGACCCGACACGTCTGCCCCGATCAACGTGCAATGGGGGGCAGACAACCGTTCATGCGGATTGCGCATCCCCGTGTCGGAATCGAAGGATCGGCGCATCGAGAACCGACTGCCCGGCGCCGACGCAAACCCCTATCTTGCCATCGCATCGTCGCTGGTCTGCGGCTATATCGGCATGGTCGAACGGATGCAGCCACCAAAGAGCATCACCGGCAATGCCTATAATCGCGCCCGAACTCTTCCGCGCACTCTGGAAGCAGCGCTCGACCGTTTCAGCCACGCCAAACAGGTTCGCGCGCATTTGGGAGAGGATTTCTTTGATCTGTTTTACGCTATCAAGGAAGCGGAGCTGTTCGCCTATCAGTCGGTGATCAGTTCCTGGGAACGCGAACACCTGCTGCTGAGGGTCTGATGTCGGCGGGTCATGCGCCGTCCTACTATGCCGCGACGGCCAATGCGTGGGAATCGAGCCCTGCAGTGACTGAGGCCACTCATGTTGACGTTGCCGTGATTGGCGGGGGTTTTACCGGCTTGTCCGCGGCCCTGACCTGCGCGGAAAAGGGCTTCAAGGTGGCCCTGTGCGAGGCCGATAAGGTTGGTTCCGGAGCGTCAGGCCGCAATGGCGGACAGTTGATCCCCGGGCTGCGTTGGTCGATGCGCGAGATCGAAACGGAATTCGGGCACGATCGGGCCAAGGCGATCTTCGACCTTGCTTATGGCGCAGTCGGCAGAGTTCATGACCGCATCCAGAAGCACCGCATCGCATGCGATTTGAAGTCCGGCCATCTCGAAGCCGCATACAAAGCTGCCCATTTTGAGAACATGAAGCGCGATGCGGAGTTTCTTGCTCGCGAGTACGGCTGGGCAGCGGATATTGTGCAGCCGCAGGACATGGGCCGACACATCAATGGCGGTGGCTACCACGGTGGGATTTACGACGCGCGCGGCGGACATTTTCACCCGCTCAACTATGCATTGGGATTGGCTCAGGCCGCGCGCGAAGCCGGCGTTGTCATCCATGAAAATAGCCGGGCGGGGCTCGCGAGTGTAAAGGCACAAACCATAATCCTGGCCACGGATACATGGATGGGCGAATTGGCGCCCGAGCTCGGGCGCTACACTGTGCCGATCATGAACTACAACATTGCCACTGCGCCCTTGCCCCAGGCCGACGCATTGCTGCCGAGCGATGCGGCTGTCGCCGACAGTCGCTTCGTTCTAAACTATTTCCGGCTTTCGGCCGACAAGCGCCTGCTTTTTGGCGGGGGCGAAAAATATGTGCAGCGCCCGCCTGCAGACATTGGAACCTTTGTGCGCAAGCACATTGTGAAGGTCTTCCCCTCGCTCGCCGACACGGCCATCGACTATGCCTGGGGCGGTGCTGTCGGCGTGACGATGAACCGCCTGCCGCATCTTGGGCGCAGGCAAGCAGGCAACGGCCAGACCATCTTCTTTGCGCATGGTTTTTCCGGTCACGGTGCGCTGGTGACGACACTGGCGGGCGAACTGCTGGCAGAAGCCGTTGCGGGAACGATGGAGCGGTTCGATGTCTTTGCATCGCTTCCGCAGCGTCCATTTCCCGGCGGTAAATGGCTGGCGCGACCGCTCGCGACTTTGGGCCTGCTTTGGTATGCTTTAAGGGACCGGCTATGATTACCGGATCCGCTATTGAGACAATGATTGCCGCAGAAGCTGAGCGCTTCGCGAAGGCCAAGCCTGTTTCGGCAGATCGGGCCAAGCGGGCTGCGGCGCATTGGTATCGGGGTGTGCCATTTCACTGGATGCTCGACTGGGGCACGCCTTTCCCCCTGTTTGTGAAGGAGGCGAAAGGCGCACACTTGTGGGATGTGGATGGTCAGGCTTTTGATGATTTTTGCCTTGGCGATACGGGCGCAATGTTTGGCCATTCGCCGCCACCGATTGCGGAGGCGATCGCACATCAGGCATCGCGCGGGCTGACGGCAATGTTGCCGGGAGAAGATGTGGTTGCCGTCGGGGACGCTCTTGCTTCGACGTTCGGACTTCCCTGGTGGCAGGTGACATCAAGTGCAAGCGAGGCCAATCGTGCCGTTATCCGCTGGTGCCGCGGCATCACGGGGCGCGACAAGATCTTGGTTTTCAACGGCTGCTATCATGGCGCCGTCGATGACGTGTTCGTTGACCTGCGCGACGGTGTGGCAGAACTTCGGCGCAGTCTTGTGGGGCAGGTCTATGATGTGCGGGACCATACACGCGTCATCGAGTTCAACGACCGGGACGCGCTCGAGGCGGCACTGGCGCCCGGCGACGTGGCTGCCGTCCTGACCGAGCCTGCACTGACCAATGTCGGAATGGTGCTTCCGGAGCCCGGCTTTCTTGACGCGATGCGCGAATTGACCCGCCGCTTTGGAACGCTGCTCGTGTTCGACGAAACACACACGATTTCGACAGGTCATGGCGGTTACAGCAGGACTTTCGGTCCATCACCTGACATGTTTGTACTGGGTAAACCTGTCGCTGGCGGAGTCCCTGCCGCTGTCTATGGCTTCACGAATGAAGTGGCCGAACGGATGGAGCGTGTGCGCGCCAGCGGAGAGGGCGGACATTCCGGGATCGGTACGACACTCTCTGCAAATCCTCTAGCCATGGCGGCCATGCGTGCGGCGTTGGAGCATGTAATGACGCCAAAGGCCTATGACCATATGCTGCCGCTTGCGGCGCAGCTTGAGGAGCAAATACGTGGCGTCATTCGGGCGCGCGGATTGGGCTGGCACGTTACAAGGGTCGGCGCGCGCGGGGAGTTCATTTGCGAAGACTCGGCTCCTAGGAATGGCAGCGAAGCCCGTATGGCGATGCATGGTCCGCTCGAACGCGCCATTCACCTGTTTCTGATCAATCGGGGTATCCTGATTGCCCCATTTCACAATATGACGCTTGTGTGCCCGGCGACATCGCAAGGCCAGGTGGATCGCCTGGCGAATGCGCTCGATGACTGTTTGCAAACTTTGACTGGATGAAAATAATGACCAACATACCCGCCAGTTCTTCGGCGATTGCCGACCTTGCCGAGGCTCAGGCCTTTTTCAAGGCGCATCCCGAGATCGATGCCATCGACCTTATCTTCACGAACATGTGTGGAGTGCCCCGCGGAAAGCGGCTGCGCGCGCATGAAGTCCTGGCGGTCTATGAGAATGGTCGCTTCCTGCCGGGGTCCGTGCTTGTCGTCGACATTACCGGTCGAGACACCGAAGAAACGGGCCTTGTCTGGGAGGATGGCGATGCCGACCGGATCGTGCGCCCCGCGGCCGGAACCCTGGTGCCGGCACCCTGGCTGGGAAGCAACGCGGCGCAATTTCTGACAAGCTTTTATGAGCTTGATGGCACACCGAACGATCTCGATCCGCGGCATATCCTTGCGAATGTTATTGATCGTCTTGGCGCTGACGGATTGACGCCCGTTGCGGCTGTGGAGCTTGAATTCTATTTGCTCGATACCTCAGGACCACGGCCAGATGCTGCGCGCGGACCGGTGACGGGCCATCGCAGTCGCGACATACAAGTTTATGGTTTGCGTGAGATGGAGGATTTCAAGCCGTTCTTCGACGATCTCTATGCTGCGTGCGATACGCAAGGGCTTCCTCTGGAATCCGGCATTTCGGAATATGCGGCAGGTCAGTTCGAATTCACTCTGCGTCACATGGCGGATGCTTTGCGCGCTGCTGATGACGCTGTGATGTACAAAAGACTGGTCAAGGGCATTGCCGTAAAACACGGAATGGAAGCGACATTCATGGCCAAGCCGTTCGCCGACAGGGCCGGCTCGGGCATGCATCTTCATGTCTCGATGGCTGACGAAAACGGCGCAAATGCCTTCGCCAGTGCGTCGCCTGAAGGCACGCCGCTTTTGCGTCATGCGATTGGCGGCATGAAAGCGGCCCTGGCGGATTCGATGGCTATCTTCGCACCGAATGCAAATTCCTATCGGCGTTTCCGGGCGAACAGCTATGCACCGGTTGCGTCAACCTGGGGCGTCAACAACCGGACCGTCAGCCTGCGCGTCCCGGCTGGTGCGCCGGCCACGCGACATGTCGAGCACCGGGTAGCTGGCGCGGATGCAAATCCTTACCTTGCGCTCGCTGCCGTGCTTGGTGCGATGCATCACGGCATGTCCAACCAGATTGATCCCGGCCCGCCGGTTGTCGGGAACGGCTATGAGGCTGCCGATGCGGACACGCGTCTGCCCAATCACTGGGCGACGGCAATCGACGTCTTGCAGAACTCCACCTTGATGCGTGAGATTTTGGGAGACCGGTTCGTGACGCATTATTGCACAGTGAAGGGTGTCGAAATGGCCAATTTCATGGGTGAAGTCACGGCGCTCGATTATGATTGGTATTTGCGAAACGCCTGAGAGCCATTTCATTGTGATTCTGCGCCTTGCAAGGCGAGAAAAGTCAGTTAGCATCGCATTAAGGGCAAAGTAACCAGAGAAGGGTTGGAAGAATGGTCGAAATCAAGACGGTCCTGACGCGCGGTATGGGGCGCCGTTCGCTTTTGCAGGGACTTGGGGTCTCGGCCATCGGGATCAGCATCACTGGCCTTGTTGGGTGCAGCAAGGAAAGTAACGAGGCCAAGATCGCGTCTACAGGAGAGGATCCGACTCTCAATTTTTACAATTGGGACACCTATATCGGCGAAACCACGCTCAATGATTTCAAGAGCGCAAGCGGCATTGCCGTCAACATGTCCCTGTTTGCCAGCAATGATGAACTGTTTGCCAAGCTGCGCGGTGGCAACCAGGGATATGACGTGATCGTGCCGTCAAATGACTTCGTTGAACGCATGGTTTCTGCTGACATGCTGCTGCCGCTCGATCATGCGCAGATTCCCAATTTCAAGAATGTTGCGCCGGAATTTCAGGATGTGCCGTTTGACCCGAAGCGTGCTCATTCCATGCCGTATACATGGCTCCTGCTCGGGATCGGTTATCGCAAATCGAAGGTCAATCCGGTGCCTGACAGCTGGAAGGTTTTGTTCGATTCAGATCAATATAAGGGTCGTATTGCCGTCCTGTCCGAGGCGGGGGACATGTTCCGGCTTTATGGAAAATACCTCGGCAAGTCGGTCAATTCACTGACACCAGAGGATATCAAGACCATTGAAGCCATGATGATCAAGCAAAAACCGAACATCAAGGCGTTCCACGAAGACAATGGCCAGGATTTGCTCGCCAAGGGTGAGGTGGATCTGGTTCTCGAATATAATGGAGACATTGCTCAGGTCATGGCCGAAGATGATGATCTGGACTTCTTCTTCCCGAAAGAGGGCAGCCAGCTCAATGCAGACAATCTCTGCATTCCAAAGGGTGCGCCGCATCCCAAGAATGCCCATGCCTTCATCAACTATCTGCTCGACGCCGAAGCTGGCAAGAAGATCACGGAGACGATCCTATACCCCACGCCAAATGCGGCGGCGAAGGCGTTGATGCCGGATACATACAAGAACAATCCGGTTATTTTTCCGACTTCAGAGTTTCTTGCAAAGTGTGAATATGCGAAGTTCAATCCTGAGCTCCAGCCACTTTATGAGGAGGCATTTACCCGCGTGCGAGCAGCCTGATTTATGGCGGCATCTCTGCAAGATTGGCGAACGCAGAAGCGGCCGTTTGCCGCAATCGCGAGCCTGCCCGTTTTCTGGCTTGTCGTTTTCTTCATCGTGCCGATGGCTGTCGTGTGGCTCTATAGTTTCGGCCAAAATACCGGGCCGGCTGACATTGTCATTTCGGGTACTCTTGAGAACTACAAACGCGCGACTGAATGGCTCTATGTCTCGATTTTTCTCAAAAGCCTCGCCGTCTCTGCGCTGGTTACTCTTATCTGCCTGATCGTCGGATTTCCCGTCGCCATGGCAATCACATTTGCTCCGACCAAGTGGCGGCCCTGGCTGCTCTTGGGGATCATGCTGCCCTTCTGGACCAATCTGTTGATCAGGACATATGCATTGATGACGCTGATGGGCAACAATGGCTATGCCAACCGGGCTCTCGGTTCATTGTGGGGTGGCGCAAGCTGGCTGAGGACTCTGGTCGGGATGCAGCCGCTTGATGCCTGGACGCCAGCGCAGCTCCTCTACAATAATTTCGCCGTTGTTTTGGGGCTGGTCTATGTCCACCTGCCGTTCATGGTTTTGCCGCTGTATGCGGCACTCGATCGGCTGGACAAGAGTCTGATCGAAGCCAGCCTCGACCTTGGCGCAAGCCAGTTCAGCACGCTCAATCGAATCATCATGCCGCTTGCCGGACCCGGCATTGCTGCCGGGGTCATGATCACACTGGTACCGGCGCTTGGAGCCTATCTCACGCCGGACCTGATGGGTGGAACGGACAGCCAGATGATCGCCAATGTGATTGAGCGCCAGTTCAAACGCGCCAATGATTGGCCATTTGGTGCGGCGCTTTCTTTTCTGCTGATCTATGCCATGTTCATCATCGTGGCCATTCAATCGCTGCGACGCAGCGAAGCCAAGCGGGGATAGTAATGGCCCTGCTCCGAACCCGACCAGTTGCCCCGCTCGAGTACACAAAAAAGACCTGGATGCAGCTTTGGGTCGCTGCCACCTTGCTGTTTCTTTATGCGCCCCTTGTCGTGCTGATGATCTTCAGCTTCAACGATTCGAAAAGAAACGTCGTCTGGAAAGGCTTCACGCTCAAATATTACCAGAAGGCTCTTGGCAATGACTCGCTGGTTGAAGCGCTCACCAATTCGTTGACCATTGCCTTTTTTGCGACGCTCTTCAGCCTCGTCCTTGGCGCGCTCGCAGCAATCATGCTCTGGCGTTTTCGCTTCCCTCTCAAAGGAGTGGTCGAAGGCAGTATCTCTCTGCCGATCATCGTTCCGGAAATCTGCCTTGGTGTTGCCTATCTGATCTTCTTTGCCCGGATCCAGTGGCCGACGGGAATGGCTTGGCCGCTCAACCTCTCTGCGATCACCATTGCTCACATTACCTTCTGCTTTCCCTTTGTGGCGATGGTCGTGAGGTCCCGACTGGCGAGTTTCAATAAGGAGGAAGAGGAAGCGGCCAAGGATCTGGGCGCTTCGGAATGGCAGACCTTCCGGGATATCCTTCTGCCCCACATGAAGCCGGGCCTCATTGCCGGGGCGTTGCTGGCATTCACCCTCAGCCTTGATGACTTCGTCATCACATTTTTCACCAGTGGCCCTGAAACGATCACCTTCCCGGTGAAGGTCTATTCGATGGTCCGCTTCTCGGTTACGCCTGAGGTCAACGCGGCATCGACTGTGCTGATTGTCCTCACCGTTGTTTTGACTGCCATCGCCCTGAAGATGCAGGGTGTGAAGGCCATTGCGGAAGTCCATTGAGATGAATGACACGCCCAGTCCGATTATCCAGATCCGCAATGTCACGAAGCGCTTCGGCAAGGTTGCAGCGGTTGACAATGTCAGCCTCGACATCATGGCTGGCGAGTTTTTTGTGCTTCTTGGCCCCTCAGGATGTGGCAAGACGACATTGCTCCGCATGATTGCCGGATTCGAGCTGCCAACCGAAGGACAAATCCTGATCGATGGACAGGACATGGCGGGGATTCCACCTAACAAGCGTCCGGTGAACATGGTTTTCCAGAGTTATGCCGTCTTTCCGCACATGAGTGTGACCGACAATGTAGGATACGGGCTGAAAATTGCCGGCGTCAGCAAGAGCGAGCGCGAACAACGGGTGACTGAGGCTCTTGAGTTGGTGAAACTCGGCGGCTTTGGCGATCGTATGCCAGACCAGATGTCTGGCGGTCAGAGACAACGTGTTGCGCTCGCGCGCAGTCTTGTCATGCGGCCCAAAGTTCTGCTCCTTGATGAACCACTCTCCGCACTTGATGCAAAGCTGCGTGCGCAGATGCAATTTGAACTGTCCGACTTGCAGGATCAGGTCGGGATTACCTTTGTCACTGTCACCCATGATCAGGACGAAGCCCTGTCGATGGCCGGCCGCATTGCCGTCATCAACAAGGGCGAGGTAGCGCAGCTGGCTTCACCCTCTGACCTATATGAATATCCCGCCAACCGCTTCGTTGCCGATTTCGTGGGCTCCGTGAATCTCTTTGAAGGCAAATTGACCCTCGACGAACCAGATCGCGCTGCGGTCGACTGCCCGGGCTTGGGCAAGATCTATCTCAATCATGGCGTGACTGGGCCACATGGCGCTGATGTCTGGGTCGCCATACGACCGGAAAAAATCTACCTTCACGTGCCTGGCGAGGGCAAGGCAGTACGCGCCGCCGGATTGGACGCCCCGGAAGGCCACAATTTCGCGCGTGGAACGATCAAGGGGATGAGCTACCTTGGGGATGTAACCTTGTTTGAGATCAAGCTGGACTCAGGCGAGATGATCCGTGTGTCCCGGCCAAACCTGTCACGCCACGATCAGGAAGATTTCACATGGGATGACCGGGTGAGCATGCATTGGCGTCCTGACAGTCCCGTGGTATTACTCTCCTGACATGAGCTATTCGTTTTCTCCCAGCCAACCTCCTTTGACGGGCCGCACGAACCGGTTTCTGGCTCGGATCGGCTTTTCTCCCTGAGGCTCGAAAGTGGCGCGCAACGATGGCGCCAATCTGTCGAACAACTGCTCAAACGAGGAAAAAGATCATGCCCCGCAACTATGACATTGCCGAACTTCGCCGCCTTGACGTCGCCCACCATTTGCCTGCCCAGGCTGACTGGCAGGAAATCGAAAATCTCGGCGGCAGCCGTATCATCACCCATGCCGATGGCTGTTACATTCACGACGGCGACGGTAATCGCATCCTTGATGGCATGGCCGGCCTGTGGTGTGTCAACGTAGGGTATGGGCGGGACGAACTGGCAGACGTCGCGCGCGAACAGATGCTGGAGCTTCCCTATTACAACAGCTTCTTCAAGACGGCGAACCCGCCGACGGTGCTCCTTGCGCACAAGATTGCAAGCTTGACCCAGTTTCGTCTGCCGCACGTCTTTTTCAACAGCTCCGGATCTGAGGCCAATGACACCATTTTTCGCCTTGTCCGGCAGTATTGGAAACTCAGGGGTGAGCCGAAGCGCAAGACATTTATAAGCCGCTGGAACGCCTATCATGGCTCGACTGTCGCGGGCGTCTCGCTCGGTGGCATGAAGGCAATGCATCCGATCGGCGACCTGCCCATTCCGGGCGTGGAACATGTCCGCCAGCCCTACCAGTTCAACGAAGGTCGGGACATGACGCCGGAGGCATTTGGCACGGCTTGCGCTGAAGCGATCGAATCCCGGATCCTCGAAGTCGGCCCCGAAAATGTGGCAGCCTTTATTGGCGAACCCGTTCAGGGGGCAGGCGGCGTCATCATCCCGCCCGCAAACTACTGGCCGCAAGTCGAGGCGATCTGTCGCAAATATGGCATTCTCCTGATCTGCGACGAAGTCATTTGCGGTTTCGGCCGAACGGGCAGTATGTGGGGCCATGAGACGATGGGCGTGAAGCCCGACATCATCGCAATGGCAAAAGGCCTTTCGAGCGGATACCTCCCGATCTCAGCGGTCGCGGTGTCCGAAGAAATTGTGAAGGTCATGAAGACTGGCGGCGATTTTGTGCATGGTTACACTTATTCCGGCCATCCCGTCTCGGCCGCGGTCGCGATCCGCAACCTGGAAATCATGGAACGCGAAGGTCTTGTCGACAAGGTCCGCAACGAAACCGGTCCTCATCTTGCCAAGTGCCTGGCTTCGCTGAACGATCATCCGCTGGTGGGTGAAGCGCGCTCGATTGGGCTGCTGGGCGCGGTAGAGATTGTTGCCGACAAGACAAGCGGAGCCCGTTTTGGTGGAAAGGAAGGCACAGCCGGGCCAATGGTCCGCGATATCTGCATCAGGAACGGTTTGATGGTGCGCGGCATTCGGGACAGCATTGTCATGTGCCCGCCATTGGTCATCAGTTGTGAACAGATTGACGACATGATCGGGATCATCCGTCGCTCACTGGACGAGGCAATGCCAGCACTAAAAGCCATAGGCTGACCGCGGCTGGGTTCGATTTCGGGGGTCGCTTGCAAGTGGCCACCGCAATTCAGGTCATGCACGTGATCCCGGTACAAAGTTGGCGATCAGGTCAAACCGATCACCCAGGAATGTCTGGCAGACAAACGTGATCGGAATTCCCTCGCGCCAGGTCCAGCGCTCGACCATCAGGCAGGCGGTCCCTTTGGCGACCTTCAATCTGCGCGCCACTTCCGTGGGTGCCCCGATCGCACTAATTCGGTGGCGTGCCTCGCTCCAGGGAACATGGCCGAGAAGCCAGGTGCTGGGAGGCTCGCGAGTAAAGTCGGCATCCCGTGCTTGCGGGACGGCATCAAGATTGATCGTCCTGTCTTCAAAGGCAAAGGGCCCCGAACGTCCGTGGTGAATGCCCACAATGCGCCGCAGCTTTGTGGCACCGGCAAAATCAGGCGAGCGATGGTCGCTTGTCGTCACTTCGCTGGAAATCAGTTCGAAATGATAGGAGCCCGTTCGCTGGGCGATCGCAGCGCCAATATCGGGGATATCGAGCACCGCCGCGTGCACATGCGGATGGGCGACGAAAGACCCCGCCTTGCGGCGTCGTTCGATAAGGCCCGCGCGCGCCAGAGCGGTCAAGGCTTTTCCGACTGTAGCTCTGGCGCAACCATATTGAGTCACGAGTTCATGTTCGAAGGGAATGCGAAAGCCGGGCTTCCATTCGCCGGAAGCAATTCGTCCTTCTATGTCGGATCGGATCGTTTCAGCGATGCTCATAAGGCCAGAATTCGGTCCAGCACCGCCTTGTACCGTCGCCAGACATTCTCCCGATCCTTGTGCTGGCCATTGGATACGAGCTTGCGTCCAGCGCGCCAGACGGCATCGACGCAGTTCGCGCGAGCGGCAAATATCCAGGAATCAAGGAGCTGGTCGCCGCTGCGACCGTAGAGGGCTGGATGCTTGGCGTCGAGGACCACAAGATCCGCCGACATGCCAACCGCCAGTCCCTGCGTTACGCCCAGCGCCTGCGCACCACCGGCATGGGCCTCGTCGAAAATCCGTCGTCCAACCGATGGCCTGGCCTCGCTGGCCAGCAAGTTGCGCGCCCTGTGTGAAAGACGCTGACTATATTCCAGCGCGCGCAGCTCCTGGGCGGGATCGATCAGAATATTGGAATCAGTGCCTGTCGAGATCTTGCCGCCTGCTGCGAGATACCGGACAGCGGGAAATATACCGTCACCCAGGTTGGCTTCCGTGACGGGGCACAGTCCCGCAACAGCGCCGCTTGCGGCCAAGGCGTCGGTTTCGGCCTCCGTAAGATGGGTCGCGTGAATGAGGCACCAATGCTGATCGACACCAGCATTCGCCAAGAGCCATTCCACGGGGCGCGCCCCGGTAAAAGCCAGGCTTGCTTCAACCTCCTTGAGCTGTTCGGCGGCGTGTATATGAAGCGGCGCGCCCCGTCGCATATCAACAAGTTCCCTGAGTTCTTCGACAGTCACGGCACGCAGGCTGTGCGGAGCGACCCCCAGTATTCCGTCTGTTGGCAGGATGTCCTCACACGCACCGAGCAGCCGCGCAAACGCATCAAGATCGTTCAGGAAGCGCCTCTGCCCATGTTTCGGCGGTGCGCCGCCAAAATCCGAATGGGCATAGAAGACAGGAAGCAAAGTCATGCCAATGCCGGTCGCTTCTGATGCGCCGATGACACGGGCAGCCATTTCCGCCGGGTCCTGATAGCGCTTCCCGTCGGGATCATTGTGAAGATAATGAAACTCGCCAACGCGCGTATATCCGGTCTCGAGCATTTCGATATAGGCCATCGCAGCGATGGCCTCGACATCGTCAGGGTCGAGACGATCGAGGAAGCGGTACATGACTTCGCGCCAGCTCCAGAAGTCATCATCGCTCGGCCCGCGATGCTCGGCCAGGCCTGCCATCCCTCGCTGGAAGGCGTGGCTGTGAACATTGCATAGACCTGGCACGCCAATGTCTGCCCGTTCATCTTCCGGGCGGGCGGGAGTGCCTACAATCACTGCGGAAATAAGAGTTCCAGAGATTTCGATGCGGACGTCATTCTGCCAACCAGACGGCAGGAGGGCAGCCTTGAGCCAAAGCGCAGTCATCTCACGATCCTCAACATTGCATTATTATGTCTAGACATAATCACCTGAGCATGCAAGTTTCATTGCCGATGGCTGCCGAGTCCCATTTCCCATGCGAACGCCTTTGGCTGAACGCAAATCTTGACACCTCGTCGCCGTCGGGGCGCATTGCGGATGCGATGGTCGCTTGCGACAAGGGACGCATTGTCTACGCTGGGCCCAGGTCGGACGCGCCTCCATTCGTCGCCGTGGAAGAAGTCGATTGCGAAGGGCGCTGGATTACGCCTGGCCTGATCGATTGCCACACACACCTCGTTCACGCCGGCAACAGGGCAAGAGAATTCGAGCTGAGACTGGCCGGGGCCACCTATGAAGAGATTGCCCGCGCTGGCGGCGGGATCGTATCGACAATGAAGGCGACGCGCGACGCGACCGAAGAGGATCTTGTCTCTCAGTCGCTCGCGCGGCTTGATGCATTGATTTCGGAGGGCGCGACGACTGTCGAAGTGAAGTCCGGCTATGGTTTGTCGCTTGATGCAGAAATCAGGATGCTTCGCGCGGCGAAAAGGCTTGGAAAGGAGCGGCGCGTAGGCGTTGTGACGAGCTTCCTCGGGGCGCATGCCTTGCCGCCCGAATTTGCCGGTCGAACAGACGACTATATTGATCATGTTTGCACAGACATGATTCCAGCCATTGCCGCTCTGGGTCTTGCCGATGCTGTAGACGGATTTTGCGAATCCATTGGTTTTTCACCTGCACAGATCGAACGCGTTTTCATGTCGGCAAGGGCGCATGGATTGCCCGTGAAGCTGCATGCCGAACAGCTTTCGAACAGTCATGGTGCAGCGCTTGCGGCCCGATACGGAGCTCTTTCGGCCGATCATCTGGAATATCTTGATGCCGCAGGCATTCAGGCCATGAAGGCATCTGGCACCATCGCAGTCCTCTTGCCGGGTGCTTATTATTTCACGCGAGAAACCCAGATGCCGCCGGTCGGCGCACTGCGCGATGCAAATGTTCCGATTGCTGTGGCTACAGATTGCAATCCTGGCACCTCGCCTTTGACGTCGCTCCTTCTGGCTATGAACATGGCAGCGACGCTTTTCAGGCTGACGGTCGACGAGTGCCTGGCTGGCGTCACGATCAATGCGGCGCGCGCACTTGGGCTGGGAAATGAAACCGGATCGCTTGAAATCGGGAAGTCTTGCGATCTGGCTATCTGGGACATTGGAAGTCCAGCCGAATTGGTCAGTAACATTGGGAAAAACCCGCTTCATGCGCGGATTTGGAGAGGGCAATGACACTTGTGACGACACCTGGCGAGGTTCCTTTGGGCGACTGGCGGGCGATCTATCGCGGCGCGTGCCCGGAACTGGATCCGTCTTGCCGCACGCGTATTGCCCAGAGCGCCGCCGCGGTGTCTCGGATCCTGGCAAAGCAGGAACCCGTCTATGGAATCAACACCGGATTTGGAAAGCTGGCGACCGTCAGGATTGATGACAATGACCTCGAAGTCCTGCAGCGCAATATCGTCCTGAGCCATGCGGCGGGCGTGGGCGATGCGATGCCTGTGCCTGTTGCGCGCCTCATGATGGCCTTGAAGCTCACCAGTCTTGCGCAAGGCGCCTCCGGCGTTCGCCCGGAAACAGTCGCTCTGCTTGAATCAATGCTGCAGAAAGGCCTGACACCAGTCATTCCCGCGCGAGGCTCTGTCGGGGCTTCGGGCGACCTGGCCCCTTTGGCCCATTTGGCCGCGACCATGATTGGGACAGGCGCGATCATTGTCGGCGGACAGGAACTGCCCGCGTCGGTTGCATTGATGGAGGCAGGCCTTGTTCCTCTGACCCTTGGACCCAAGGAAGGATTAGCTCTGCTCAACGGAACGCAATTCTCTTGCGCCTACGCTCTCGCTGGCCTCTTCGAAGCAGAGCGCTTGTTCCAATCGGCCCTTGTGACAGGTGCGCTGTCGACCGAAGCGGCCAAGGGATCGGATACGCCGTTTGACCCTCGCATACATGCCCTACGCAGGCATCGCGGCCAGATTGAAACCGCAGCTGCCCTGCGACAGCTGATGAAAGGATCGGAAATTCGCGCATCACATCGGCTGGGCGATGAACGTGTTCAGGATCCCTATTGTCTGCGATGCCAGCCTCAGGTGATGGGCGCTGTACTCGATCTTCTTCGCCAGGCTGCCGCAACTCTTGCGCATGAAGCCAATGGTGTTTCGGATAACCCGCTGATTTTTGCGGAAAGTGACGAGGCCCTTTCGGGTGGCAACTTCCATGCTGAACCGGTGGCTTTCGCCGCCGATATGATCGCGCTCGCCTTGTGCGAAATCGGCTCGATCTCCGAACGCAGGATCGCAATGCTGGTCGACCCCGCACTCTCCGGCTTGCCTGCGTTCCTGACAGCTCACCCCGGGCTCAATTCGGGTTTTATGATTCCGCAGGTCACTGCGGCCGCTCTGGTGTCAGAGAACAAACAGCGCGCTTATCCGGCCAGTGTGGATTCGATCCCAACCTCTGCCAATCAGGAAGACCATGTCTCGATGGCTGCGCATGGGGCGCGAAGATTGTCTGGCATGGCCGACAACCTCTCGCATGTCATTGGCATTGAGTATCTTGCAGCAGCCCAAGGGTGCGAGTTCCATTCTCCGCTCGCGTCGAGCACTGCGTTGGAGGCTGCCCGGGCCCTGTTGCGCGCGCAGGTGCCCGCATTGGCGGAAGATCGCTATTTCCATCCTGACATGGCCAAAGCGACTGCCATCATCCGCAGTGGAGCGCTGGCTGAACTCACAGGCCTGCCGGGGTTGGCCTGATGGATTGGCTTTCGATCAGCCCTGGCGAAGCGCCGATCATTGTCAGTATCCCGCATGCGGGAACCGATGTCCCGGAGGACGTAAGGTCTTCCCTTCTTTCCCTTGAACTGGCGCAGCACGACTCGGACTTCTTCGTGGATCGGCTGTACGCCTTCGCATCCGACTTCGGGGCTACGATCATTCGCACTTCGATGTCGCGCACGGTAATCGACGTCAATCGGGACCCTTCCGGTCAGTCGCTCTACCCGGGGCAGGCAACAACGGGTTTATGCCCCGAGACAGGTTTCGACGGTGCTTCTCTATACAAATCGGGCATGGAGCCTGACGGTGCAGAGGTCGCACGCCGACGCGCGTGCTTTTTTGATCCCTACCATGAAGCCTTGTCGTCGCAGATATCGCGCCTCCGCAGTGTGCACAGCCGGATCGTCCTTTACGATGCGCATTCTATCCTCAGTCAGGTGCCGCGGCTGTTCGAGGGCGAATTGCCGCAATTCAACATTGGCAGCTTCGATGGCCGGAGTTGTGCGCCGTCCCTGACCGAAGGCGTCGCCTCTGCGTGTTCTGGACATTCAACTGCAGTCAATGGCCGCTTCAAGGGCGGCTGGATTACGCGCCATTATGGTGACCCTGAGAACGGTGTTCACGCAATCCAGATGGAGCTCGCAATGCGCGGATATCTTGATGAAACCGGTCCTTGGCCGCCGGTGTGGGACGCGTCGCGCGCGGCGCGGCTGCAGCCGGTTCTGCGGGACGTCCTTTCTGCCTGTCTCGATTTTGCAAAAGGAGCTGCACAATGACGCGCATCGACAACAGCCGCACCATCAGAAGTCCGCGCGGCCCCGAATGCAGTGCGAAGAGCTGGCTGACCGAAGCGGCCTTGCGGATGTTGATGAATAATCTCGATCCGGATGTTGCCGAAGACCCGCATGGTCTGGTCGTCTATGGCGGGATTGGCCGCGCTGCGCGCAACTGGGAATGTTTTGACCGGATCGTCGAAACTTTGCGGCGGCTCGAAGAGGATCAGACGTTGCTTGTCCAGTCAGGCAAGCCTGTCGGTGTATTCAGGACCCACAAGGATGCGCCACGTGTGCTGATCGCCAATTCCAACCTGGTACCGCACTGGGCAACCTGGGATCACTTCCACGAACTCGATCGCAAAGGCCTGATGATGTACGGCCAGATGACTGCTGGTTCATGGATTTACATTGGTTCTCAAGGAATTGTGCAGGGAACCTATGAAACATTCGTGGAAATGGGAAGGCAGCATTATGGCGGTGATCTGTCCGGCAAGTGGATTCTGACTGCTGGCCTTGGCGGAATGGGCGGTGCCCAGCCACTCGCTGCAACAATGGCTGGTGCATCCTGCCTTGCTGTTGAATGTCAGCCGTCCCGCATAGAGATGCGACTCCGCACCGGTTATATCGATCGCCAGACTGATAGCCTTGATGAAGCACTCAAGATTGTTACCACCTCCGCGACGCCTGTTTCTGTGGGGCTGTTGGGCAATGCTGCTGAAATCTTGCCTGAACTGGTCCGCCGCGGTGTCAGGCCTGACGCCGTTACCGACCAGACGTCTGCACATGATCCAATAAATGGCTATTTGCCGAAAGGCTGGACGCTTGAACGCTGGATGGCCGCGCGTGAAAGCGATCCGGCCGCCGTCCAACGTGCGGCGCGGGAATCGATGGCAATCCATGTGCGGGCAATGCTCGCCTTTCATCGCTTGGGTGTGCCCACGTTCGACTATGGCAACAACATTCGTCAGGTGGCCAAAGATGAAGGGGTAGAGGATGCCTTTGCCTTTCCCGGGTTTGTGCCAGCCTATGTCCGACCATTGTTCTGCAGGGGAATCGGTCCGTTTCGCTGGGCTGCACTTTCGGGCGATCCGGAAGACATATACCGGACAGATGCCAAGGTCAGGGAGTTGTTGCCTGACGATGCGCACCTTCACAACTGGCTCGACATGGCGCGCGAGCGCATCCAATTTCAGGGTCTGCCGGCGCGTATCTGCTGGGTTGGCTTGGGAGACCGCCATCGGTTAGGTCTGGCATTCAATGAAATGGTCCGCTCTGGTGAGTTGAAAGCGCCGATCGTCATCGGGCGCGATCACCTGGACTCGGGTTCGGTCGCCAGCCCCAACCGGGAGACAGAGGCAATGAAGGATGGTTCGGATGCCGTATCCGACTGGCCATTGCTCAACGCGCTGCTCAACACTGCGTCAGGCGCCACCTGGGTGTCTCTCCATCATGGGGGAGGCGTCGGAATGGGCTATTCGCAGCATGCTGGCATGGTGATTGTTGCGGACGGCACGGATGATGCCGCGCGCCGACTTGGCAACGTGCTCTGGAACGATCCTGCGACAGGTGTCATGCGGCATGCCGATGCTGGTTATGAGATTGCAATCGAGTGTGCGAGGGACAAGGGGCTCGATTTGCCCAGCATTTAGCTTGAAGGCCATCGTCCCTATTTGGGTTCGCGTGGTCGTGCCTTCTGTTCGTCAAGCCATTGATCAAAATCTCTGAAATCCAATGGTTTGAGAAATGTTATTCCAATCCCTTGCGCATTCGACCACATCACTTTGGCGCGTCTGGGCTCCAGCCCCAGGATCGTCACCAGTACGTCTTCTCCGGGATTGAGAGTAGTTTCGCCGATCAGGCCGGCACCGGACAAGGATACATCGCGAACCTTGAGTACGGACTTTTCGGTTTCTGCGGAAATGCTTGCATCTGTGTCGCAGACATATCTTGGTGCTCTCGGCTTTTCCCTGCGCAATTTAGGCTGTTCACGTGACAGGAAGCGCCCGACGTCAATTTCTTTGTCAAACAGGATTCCGATTGACTTGTCTCCGACCCACCTCACCGTTCCCGCGACTTTGAGGTCCGAGCGAATTTCCAGAAACAGGGGGTCACCTGGCGTGAAAGCAAGCCGAGTTTCAATCTTTGCGCCGCTGTGAGAGAGGTTCAGCACGCGACCCAGACTTTGCCTGTCGCCTGCGGTGACCTTGGCAAGAAGGAAAACCGACATATGCCGTTTGGCTGTCCGACGCTCGGCAGTCTTGCTGGCAGCAATTGGCGGCTTTCCCTGAAACATTCGTGCAATCTCCATCTTCTGGCCATTTCTGACCATGGCCGTTCCATTGGCGGCAATTCGATAGTCCGCGCGACTCTTTAAGGAACGGCTGAGCGCACAGTAGTTATAGTCCAAATGACTAATAAATTTGCCAGCAATTGTTACTTGGATTGCAGATCTTCAGATAAAGCGGTCAAATGGCGAGTTATTGCGAAAATAACGTAGTTTGGCCGGGTTTGCACTCGCAGCCATTTGGCGAGCGGTAAAGGCCTATTCGCCGTAGGATGGCTCGCATGAGGTCATGCGTCGAATGGCAACGTCAATCATGTCAATCGTTGATGCCATAAGTGCTGCAGCCTCGAAAAGCTCATTTTCGTCGAGTTTCTGAAGCAAATCAGCCGCTGCCGAACGGATCTCATAGATGGGTGCGTGATCGGGCATAAGCGGATCCTCAAACACTTCCCATGGCGTCATACACCCCTTGCATGATCTTCTCCCCTAATGGGAACGCCTTGTGTTCCAATCGTGATTAACGGCGCATGAGCGATTTTCTGTAGTTCCGAGGACCGGCAGCAACGTGTGAAAGCTATCCATGCCAAGTTGACGAGGCAGTTTTGTCCGCGCATGGGTTCCTCATGCGGTTCTTTTCCGACAATGCTGCTTCAGTTCACCCGAAGGTTCTGGATGCCATTGCTCGTGTCAATCAGGTTGACACGGCTTACGACGGCGACTCTCTCAGCCGCTCCTTGGATACGGCGTTTTCGGAGCTATTTGAATGTGATGTAGCAGCACTCTGGGTATCGACTGGAACAGCCGCTAACGCCTTGGGGCTTGCCAGTTTGTGTCCGCCGCATGGCAGTATTGTTTGCCATTCCGAAGCGCACATCCAGATTGATGAATGCGGCGCTCCCGAATTTTACACGCATGGTGCAAAACTCCTGCTTGCACCGGGAGAAGGAGCGAAACTCTCTCCGGATGCCGTGCGGGGCGTCGTAGGCGCAATCCGCAAGGACGTTCATCAGGCCCAACCGCACGCGGTGTCTATTACGAACGCTACGGAATATGGGCTGACCTATAGCGAAAATGATGTCCGTGCCATTGGCGACGCAGCAAGAGAGTTGGGATTGCGGTTCCATATGGATGGCGCGCGATTTGCAAACGCTGTGGCGTCAACCGGGGCGACACCGGCCGATTTGACATGGAAAAGCGGTGTTGATGTTCTGAGCTTTGGCTTTGTCAAAAATGGCGGGATGAGCGCGGAAGCCCTGATCTTTTTCGATCCTTCCCTTGCTGAAGCGACCCGTTATCGCAGAAAGCGGGGTGGGCATCTGCTGTCAAAAGGGCGTTACCTTGCAGCGCAGATCCTGGCCATGCTTGAAGATGGCCTTTGGCTGGACAATGCCCGGGCTGCCAATGAAGGAGCGAATGCCTTGGGCCAGGCTGCCGGCACACGACTGGTCTACCCGGTTCAGGCCAATGAAGTGTTCGTTCGAATGACTTCGCAAGAGGCTGCGCGCCTGAGAGCGCAAGGTTTTGACTTTTACGATTGGGCGCCAGGCGAGATCCGGCTCGTGATTTCATGGGACCAGCCGAAGCATGAAGTTTCTGCGCTTGCTGCGGCTATTTCTGGCTTGTGAGTAAACCTTTCGGTCACTCCCTGTTGAGTTTGCATGTTCAGATCCCGTTCTGGATATGCACGCTTATCTGGGGTACGACGTGGTTTGTAATCCGCGGGCAGCTTGGGGTGGTGCCTCCCAGTTGGTCGGTCACATACCGGTTTGCCGTTTCGGCGTTGGCAATGTTTGCATATGCATGGTTCAAGGGTGAGCGGCTCACGCTTAATGGTCGGCAGCAACGATTTGTGCTGGTGTTTGGAGTGGCCCAATTCGTCTTCAATTTCAATTTCGTCTATCGGGCTGAAGCGCACATAACCTCAGGATTGGTGGCAATTCTTTTTGCGTTGCTGATTGTGCCCAACACACTGCTGGCGCGCATCTTTCTTGGCCTTCGCGCAACCCCGCGGTTCTATTTTGGTTCGCTGGTCGCCATTGCTGGCATCGTTCTGCTTTTCATCAACGAGTATAGGCAGGGGGGTGGAGGGGACACTGTACTGCTGGGGATTGGACTGACTTTGCTCGGTGTGCTTTCCGCCTCGGTCGCCAATATTCTTCAGGCGACACGAAGAGCGCATGAAATGCCAATGGCAACCATGCTTGCGTGGGGGATGACTTGGGGCACCTTGGCTGACGCCCTTTGGGCATGGGCTTCGGTCGGCCCGCCGACGATTGCGTGGAACCTCACCTACATCGGTGGCGTCCTCTATCTCGGAATTGCTGCCTCCGCAGTCGCGTTCATGGCCTATTTCAGTGTCATCCGAATGATTGGGCCAGGGCCAGCTGCCTATTCCGGGATCATCACCCCGGTCATAGCAATGGTGATATCAACCCTGTTTGAGCATTATAATTGGACGGCAATAGCTGCAGGTGGTGGCGCGTTGGCAATGGCAGGACTCGTAATCGCGCTCAGCGCGCGCAGGCCCATCGCAAAGTCGGCATAGGCTGGCATCCATCCTAGCAAATGCTTGGCCTTTGCATTGGAGACACGCCTGTTTTCCGAATAGAAGGCGCGAGCTTCCCGACTCAATTCGGCGGCTTCGAGTGAGAGAAGAGGAGGGTGCGGCAAATCCAAAAGGTCGCACGCCGCCTCAATGACGCGGTTCTGCGAGCAAGGCGCATCATCAGCAAGATTGTAGGAGCCCGGTGGGCCTGCGAAGCTCGCCAGGACACCTGAAACAATGTCGTCGACATGGATGCGGCTGAAAACCTGATGGGGCAAATCGATCCGATGCGCGTTGCCTTGCTTTACTCGATCCAAAGCGGAACGCCCTGGCCCATATATGCCGGGTAGTCGGAACACTCGTGTCAGGGGTGAAAGCTGCTGCCAGTCGCGGTCTGCCTGATTGCGGCTTTCACGACGGCCCCTGATTGGCGCGGACTCATCAACCCAGGCACCACGCGCATCGCCATAAACTCCGGTTGAAGAAAGATAGCCGATCCATTGTGCTGAACTTGCACGTATGGCTTCACCATAGGACTGCAACACAGGGTCTCCGTCGACAACCGGCGGCACGGAAGAGAGAATGTGGCTTGCCTGCGCAATGGCCAATTTGACATTGCCGACATCGTCAAAGCTTAAATCTCCGGCAGAGCCAGTCGCGTGAACTTCCCAGCCCAATGCATTTGCAGACGCTGCTATCCGTAAGGCAGTATAGCCAAGTCCAAAGATCAACAGGTTCGGCATTTTACTTTGGCCGCGGATCAGCCAGGTGCCGGGCTTTCCACTCCATTGACATGCGCACCCGCGTCCGGCCCGAAGGATGGTCGTAAAACAGGAATTCTTCGACCGGTCCAGGTTCGATCTTGCGATATTCGGAAAGTTGCATTGCGGCTTGGGCAAATCCGTCCGGTTCGCGCGCGACATCGAGTCCGAAGGCGTCCGCTTCGCTTTCCTGGCTGCGGATCAGCGTATTCTTAACGGGCGTCATTGCGAGGATCAGGATTGTAATAACTATTGAGTAAACCGGCCATGCAGCAACATCGTCAATACCGCGAATACCCCAGCCAGCCCCCCAACGCGCGACGATGCCGGGAACAACCAGCGATGCAATCCAGAAGCAAAAGCCAAAGACCAGACCAAATCCGATCGCCAGTCTAAGGCTGTGATTAAGGACGTAGTGGCCCATCTCATGCCCCATGACAGCGGCAGTTTCAGAAAGTGTCGTCCGCTTGAGAAGGTTGTCGTTGAGCGAGATGCGGATCGTCGGCCCTATACCTGCCACATTTGCCGATATGCGCTTATGCTGCTTCGACTGATCAAAAACATAAATGTGATTGGCCGGAATGCCTCGGGATTGGGCCATGCCTACAATCCTGTCCCTGACCGGACCCGGCGCCAACTCTGTATAGGTGTTGAACAACGGGTTGATGAAAACCGGCGCAATCATGATGAAAAAGACCATGGTAAGGGCGGCCATGCCGGTTCCCCACAGCCACCAGCGTTTCGGGGACCGCCGGATACCGTTCATCACCAAGGCGATGATCAGCGAGAATGCGATTATGTTCAGCACGAGGAGGATGGCTTGTTCGCCAGCCCAGTCGCCAAACCCTTGCGTCAAAAGGCCATACTGCTTTTCGCGCACATAGCCTGTGTAAATTGTCCACGGAACGAGGATGGTCGAGCTGATGATCACATAGGGAACGCCATAGAGCATCGATTGCACGAAGCGTCTTTTGGTGACGCGTTCGGCCCAGTTCCGAAAGCGCGCGGACAATCCTGTGCGCAACAGGATGAAGTCGGCAAACACAGCTGCGAGAGTGCCCCAGAGCAACAGCCAATAGCCACCCTCGAAATAGGCGTCCGACTGAGCACGGGCGGCACCTTTGAGCGTGGCGAGATAGGCTTGAGTTGCCGCTTCAGGATCAAACGGCGCCGCATGAGCTGCTGCAGGCACGACTACCAGACATGCCAAGGCTGAAAAAAGGGATACGGATTTTGGTCTCATATGATTTCCAGTGTAATACGTACGCAATACACTCAGCGATGGATTGATCAAGCCTCACGCGACGCCTAGGCTTAAAACATGCTTGATGCCATGAACGCTCCATCCGTCCCGAATGTAGTTCACAGGGAAGACTATCATCCGCCAGACTGGCTTGTGCCATCTGTTCAGCTCGATTTCAATTTGTCGGCTCACGGAACCCGAGTGCATGCCACCTTGCGCGTTGAACGCAATGGACTTCATGATCGACCTCTGCGCTTGGATGGAGACGAACTGCAGCCCTTGCAGGTTAGAGTAGATGGGGAAGAGACGAGCAACTGGATTCTGGACGAAGGTGCACTTCTGCTCGCGCTTGATGGCGATGCCTTCACAATCGAAACGGAAGTTGAACTGAATCCGGCAGCCAATACCAAGCTGATGGGACTTTACGCGTCGAACGGTTTGCTATGTACCCAGTGCGAAGCCGAGGGATTTCGCAGGATCACATTCTTTCCAGACAGGCCCGATGTGCTGAGCCGTTATCATGTCAGGATGGAAGCCGATCGTGAGGCCTATCCGATCCTGCTGTGCAATGGTGATCCGGTTGGCCGCGGAGAATTGGCCAATGGTCGGCATTGGGTCGAATGGAATGATCCTTTTCCCAAACCTGCCTATCTTTTTGCTCTGGTCGCTGGCGACCTTCACGCGAACCGGGATTCGTTTGTCACCATGTCGGGTCGCAAGGTCGACCTCGCAATCTGGGTAAGAGAAAGCGATCTTCCCAAGACAGCCCATGCCATGGCGGCGCTCAAGACCAGCATGAAATGGGATGAGGACGTCTACGGACGGGAATATGATCTGGCCATTTTCAATATTGTCGCAGTTGATGATTTCAATTTCGGCGCGATGGAAAACAAGGGCCTCAACATATTCAATTCACGCTATATTCTGGCAGATCCGGATACCGCAACTGATCTGGATTATGACGCCATTCTGGGTGTCGTTGCGCATGAATATTTCCACAACTGGTCGGGCGACCGCGTAACCTGTCGGGACTGGTTTCAGCTCTCACTGAAGGAAGGCTTTACAGTTTTTCGGGACCAGTGCTTTTCAGCCGACCAGGGCTCGGCAGCGGTAAGGCGCATTGAAGACGTTCGTATGCTCCGAGCTTCCCAATTTCAGGAAGATGCTGGCCCACTCGCGCATCCGGTCCGGCCTGAGTCCTATATCGAAATTTCAAACTTCTACACTGCGACAATCTACAACAAGGGTGCGGAAGTCATCCGCATGCTGCACACCTTGCTGGGACAGGAAAAATTCCGTGCCGGTAGCGACCTCTATTTCGAGCGACATGACGGCCAGGCCGTGACCTGCGAGGATTTTGTCCTTGCCATGGAGGAAGCAAGTGGCGTCGACCTGGGCCAGTTCCGGCTCTGGTATTCACAAGCAGGGACGCCGCATGTCAAGGCAAGTCTCACGCATGATGCGTCCAGGCAGGAGGCAGTGCTGAAGCTCGAGCAGTCGGTGCCTGACACGCCAGGGCAAAGCAACAAACTGCCTATGGCTATCCCGCTCAAGATTGCGCTTTTTAACCGAGAATCGGCAAATCGCGAGATTGAACAGCTGGAGATCCTGACAGACGTAGAAAAGGAAATTCGCATTGCCGGGTTTGCAAAGCACCCGGTGCTCTCCATCAACCGTGGCTTTTCCGCACCAATTATTGTGGAAAGTGATCGGAGCGCATCGGACTTGGCCTTTCTGTCGGCGCATGATGATGATCCGTTCGGGCGCTATGAGGCCATGCAGCAACTGATGCTGGATACACTGGTAAGTGCCGTGAGTTCGGGCACTGCAGATCATGGGCCAGTTATCGAAGCGGTTCGCAATACACTGACCAACAATGCCCTTGATCCGGCATTTGTGGCAGAAGCCGTTCTGCTGCCAAGCGAGGCTTTTATTGGCGACCAGATGCTGGTGGTGGATCCCGATGCAATCAATTCTGCACGAGACGCCCTGCGCCGCGATCTCGGTGGTTCGCTCGAAGGTCTCTGGCGAGGAGCATTTGCTGCCCATGCCGCAAAATCCTTTGAATATAGTCCAGAAGCAAAGGGCAGCCGGCGTCTTCGGAATGTGTCGCTCGGATATCTGGCTGGGGCAAGCGTTTCGGATGCTGCAAAACTGGCGTTCCACCAGTTCGAGACTGCAGACAATATGACCGATCGACTTGCAGCGCTCGGAACGCTCGCCAATAGCGACGCCGACGAACGTGTGGCCGCGCTGGACATTTTCTACAATCGCTATCGCGACAATCCGCTGGTGATCGACAAATGGTTTACCACTCAGGCCCTCTCGACGAGGAAGGATACTATTGAGGCGGTCAAGGATTTGCGGGAGCATCCTGATTTCACGCTCCAGAACCCGAACCGGGTAAGAGCCTTGGCGGGAGCCTTTTCCGTCAATCAGCAGCAGTTCAATCTCGCAGATGGCTCAGGCTACCGCTTCCTCACAGACATCCTTCTTGAACTTGACCCGATCAATCCGCAGACCGCGGCCAAGCTGCTTCCGCCTCTTGGCCGTTGGCGCCGGTTTGATGCCAAGAGGCAGGGTTTGATGAAGGCGCAGTTGGAACGCATTGTTGGTCAGGCCGGGTTGAGCAAGGATCTGTACGAGCAAGCTTCAAAGAGTCTTGCAAGCGAATAGGGTTGTTACTGGTCGGTCTTTCCGGCCTTGCGCCCTTTTTCCTTTGATGAAACCAGTCCGGGCAACAGCTTGCCCAGATAGGCAATACGTCCAGTTGGGCGCCGGACTTCATCAAGGCTGGCAGTCCAGGCCAGGACATTCGCGTAGGGCAATTTTGGCGCTGCAGTGACGCTTCGCGGCGGATAGATGAAGCCATGCACGGGCCATGCTGCTCCACCCATGTCTTCATTGGGAGCATACCAGACGCGGACGGCGCTCCAATCGCCTGCCTCTGAGACGTCAATTACCTTGACATCACGTTCGACTTGTCCGCGCCGACCATTGATCGGCGACCAGTTGGCATGTGCGACGAGGATTGTGCGGTCATCGATGATGTCGCTGACTGTTGCCACATGGCCAAGCTCCATCCTGCCATGCGGGAGGAAGGCCAAGACGGCACCAATCTTGGGACGGTGTCCTCGTTTGTAACGACCCTCCGCCTGATCCCACCAGGTATACGCATCACCATAAATCTGGATGCCTGAAACTGCCCGGGCAAAAGGAGCACATTCCCAGTGATATCGGGGCGTCGGCTCCGCGAGCGGCAGCGCCGAGAGCGGAGCAGCCGCGCCGTACAAGGCGCCGAACGCCAGAATGGTCCTTGCCAACCGGATCATGTACGTCTCTGGAATTGCCCCAAAAAAGTCGCAAAGCCTGTGAGAGCGTAATTTCGACGCTTATGGTTAATTTAATGATAATCATCCGGTGACTGCCGCCATTCTTGGCGAACTGCCGCATTGAGAGGTGCCTTTTCGCTGGTACGATGCAAAGGCGGGCTTGACCGCAGCCCCAGTCATGAGCGACGGACAATTTCATGACCCTTGAAGCCTTGCTCTCCGCGGAGTTTTCCAATCTCCCTGAAATAGTCCGCCACCATGCGTCCAATCGGCCCGATGCAATAGCCGTTGCAGATCCGGATTCTCGGCTGACTTGGGCCGAATTCAACCGGCTGGGCGACAGGATCGCTTCGCGGCTCCAGCGGGAAGGCATAGGACCGGGAGGTGCTGTCGCGTTGGCCGGTTTCAATTCGGCGCATCACGTTGCTGTGTGGCTTGGCGTCCTGAAGACCGGGGCGGTTGCAGGGCTGATAACCTATTCTGCAACCGGCGAACAAATGGCTGCGATGATTGCGGATACAGGTGCGCGACATCTCTTCCTCGATGCCGGGGCTGCTGCGACACTTGAAGGCTTTGACCTTGGCAATGTTGAGCGGATCGCGATGGACGGCAGTGATGCCGGAGAACCGCTTTCCCAATGGATGGATCCCGAAGGCAGTGCGCCGGAGCCGGTTGAGATCAGGCCCGAAAGCGGCTTCAACATCATCTACTCTTCCGGAACGACCGGCATTCCAAAGGGCATCGTGCACAGCCATGCGATGCGCTGGCAGCACATTCAGCGCGGGCTGCCTGCCTATGGTCAAGATTCCGTGACGATCCTTTCCACGCCCATGTATTCCAATACCACAATGGCTTCGTTCCTCCCGACTTTGGGTTCGGGAGGCAAGATCGTCCTTATGAAGAAGTTTGACGCGAGAGGATTTCTCGAACTCGCAGAGCGTGAACGCGCGACCAATACGATGCTTGTGCCTGTCCAGTATCGTCGCATAATGGCGCTCCCGGATTTCGACACTTTCGACTTGTCGAGCTTTGTCATGAAATATTGCACAAGCGCGCCTTTCCCGGCAGCGCTCAAGGCAGATGTCGTGAAGCGCTGGCCAGGCGGTCTTGTCGAGATATACGGATTGACTGAAGGCGGCGGGGTTTGCCTGCTCGAAGCGCACAAATATCCAGACAAGCTTCATACCGTCGGACAGCCGTCTCCGGGCCATGACATGCGAGTAATCGATGAGCACGGGAATGAACTGCCGCCGGGATCGGTTGGAGAGATCGTCGGCCGTTCACCTGCAATGATGACCGGGTACAACAATCGACCGGACGCGACCAAGGCCATGCATTGGTACGATACTGAAGGTCGGTTGTTTTATCGGCATGGGGACATTGGCCGGTTCGATGAGGACGGGTTCTTGACCTTGATGGATCGCGCAAAGGACATGATCATATCGGGGGGCTTCAATATCTACCCCAGCGATTTGGAAGCGGTCTTGCTGCAGCATCCGGGCGTTGTCGAAGCTGCTGTCATTGGCGCGCCGAGCGAGGAGTGGGGGGAAACGCCAGTGGGATTTGTTGTCCTGCGTGACGGCGTAAAGACCGAAGAGGTCCTGACATTCGTCAACGGCAGGTTGGGAAAAACACAACGTCTGAACCGTCTGGTCGAAACTGGCGAACTCCCGAGGAGTGCTATCGGCAAAGTCCTCAAGCGCGAGCTTCGCGATAGCTTGACGTAAACGTAAAGCTGTTCCATTTTCACCTATCATCAAGGGAGTGTGACCATGTCTGAAGTCTTGACCGAAGTGCGCGATGGCGTGTTGATTATCACCCTCAACAGGCCCGAAGCCAAGAATGCAGCCAACCGGGCGCTGGCCGAAGGTGTTGCAGCCGCGCTCGACACTTTGGATGGGGACGATACCCTTCGCGTCGGGATCATTACCGGCGCTGGCGGAACCTTCTGTTCGGGGATGGATCTGAAGGCGTTTCTGCAAGGCGAATTGCCTTCAGTTAAAGGAAGGGGATTTGCCGGCATTACCGAGGCGCCACCGAAAAAGCCGCTGATCGCCGCTGTCGATGGCTATGCTCTTGCAGGCGGCTTCGAGATCATGCTGGCATGCGACCTTGTCGTTGCGAACGCCCAAGCCAAATTCGGCATTCCGGAAGCGAAGCGTGGTCTTGCTGCAGCCGCTGGCGGGCTTGTTCGCCTACCGCGTCAAATCAACCCGCGGCTTGCCATGGAACTGGCGCTGACCGGCGATTTCATCACTGCACAGCGTGCCTATGAAATAGGGCTGATCAATCGCCTGACCGACGGTGTAGCGTTGGATGGGGCCTTGGAACTTGCGGCAAGTATCACTGCCAATGGCCCGCTGGCAGTCGCGGCTTCAAAGCGCGTCATCGTGGAATCGCGCGATTGGTCAGAGAGCGACATGTGGAAGAAGCAGACGGAGGCCCTTGGAAATCTGTTCATGAGCGAAGATGCTCGCGAAGGTGCGGCGGCATTTGCACAAAAGCGCAAGCCTGAATGGAAAGGGCGCTAGTCCAGTAATGACGGGGTCGAAATGAAGCGCCCTCGGGCGCTTCATCGATTGCTTAGGGCTTAGCGTTCAAGCGCAGCAAGCTGGATAACGTCTTCGCCCAGCCTGAACCCATCGCTTTGCTTGGCCTTGTTGGCATAGATAAAGCCATAGGCCGGATAGCTGGTCGTGCCAAAATCATTGGTGCCCGCATACCAGATCTTCACCCGGCTCCAGTCTCCATTTGCGGAAACGTCGATGGCACGGACATCGCGTTCGATCCCGCCGCGGCGCGACCAATTTGCGTGGGTCAGCAGAATCTCGCGATCGCTGACGACCTTGCTGACCATCGCTACATGGCCATAGCCCATCTTGCCATAGCCCGGCATGGCCAGAACCGATCCCTCGCGCGGGCTGTTTCCACGATCATACCGATCAGTCGCTTGCGACCACCAGGTTTTCGCGTTCCCGCGAATCTCGATGCCCGAAACCTCACGGGCAAATTCAACGCACTGCAGATAACGGCTTGCGTAGGCTGTGCCCGGAAGAAGACTTGCGGAAATGAGAATTGCGCTGATTGCGCGGAAAAAAACCTTCACTTGGATGCGACCCCAAACCTTGACCCTCTATGGAGGTCGTCGTGCCTGTGATCTCTGTCACATCCAAGCTCTCTTCGGTGGAGCGCATCTGCCCCGGGACGAGTCGTTTTTTCACAAACGACTCGTCGCCTGACTCGTTCGGTTCATCGGGGAGAAAGGTTTGTCAGGCCTTTGCTTTCAGCGAATCGGCAACTTTTATGCCATGTCGCTCGAGCGCCTCGACGATCTTTCCGGCACCCTCAAGGTCACCCCAAAACATTGGACCCCCGCGGTAGACTGGCCATCCATAGCCATAGATCCAGACCACATCGATGTCAGATGCGCGCTGCGCCTTGCCTTCTTCAAGGATCAGATAACCTTCGTTCACCATCGGATAGAGCGTACGCTCTATGATCTCCTGGTCAGTGATTTCACGTTTGGCCATGTTCGATTTGGAGCGGAAATCCTCGATGATTGCCAAGGCTTCCGGGCTCGGCGTGCCGTTGCGCTTCTCGTCATAATCGTAAAATCCCTTGCCGGTCTTTTGCCCCCAGCGGCCCGCCGCGCAAAGGGCCTCCCGGATCGTCTCGATCCGGTTGGGGTCGCGGTGCCAGCCAATGTCCAGCCCTGCCAGGTCAGACATCTGAAAGGGCCCCATGGGCATGCCGAAATCAGTATGAACCTTGTCGATCTGTTGTGGTGTTGCGCCTTCGAGCAAGAGCTGGCTGGCTGGTGCCTGCCGCTGGGCGAGCATGCGATTGCCAATGAAGCCGTGGCATACGCCTGCGACAACAGCGACCTTGCCAATCTTCTTGCCAATGGCCATCGCCGTTGCGAGGACATCCGGTGCTGTCTTCTCGCCTCGTACGACTTCGAGCAGCTTCATGACATTGGCTGGGGAGAAGAAATGCATCCCGAGCACGTCCTGCGGACGTGCGGTTGCCGCCGCGATCTCATCGACATTCAGGTAAGAGGTGTTGGATGCAAGGATGGCGCCCTGCTTAACAATCTTGTCGAGCTTGCCGAACACATCCTTCTTGACGTCCATGTTCTCATAGACAGCTTCGATCACAAGGTCGCATTGCGCAAGATCGTCGAGCGAAAGACTAGGCGTCAGCAGCCCCATCATCTGTTCGACGCGTTCTTGCGTGAATCGTCCCTTGGCGGCGGATGCCTCATAATTCTTGCGGATGAGAGCCACGCCACGATCAAGCGCGTCCTTCTGCATCTCGACGATTGTTACAGGGATGCCTGCGGCAAGGAAGTTCATCGTTATGCCACCGCCCATCGTGCCAGCGCCGATCACACCAACCTTCTTCACGTCCCGTAACGCCGTGTCTTTGGGCAGGCCATCAATCTTGGCCGCCTGACGTTCGGCGAAGAACATGTAGCGCTGCGCCGCGGATTGGCTGCCTGTCATCAGCTTCATGAACTCTTCGCGTTCGAATTTCAGGCCCGCATCAATGTCTGCATTGGCGGCCGCTGCTTCGACGCAACGCAGATTTGCGTAGGGGGCATCGAACCCCCTCCACTTGCGGCTATTCTCAGCCTTGAGCTTCTCAATGATGGCAAGGTCGCCCTTGACCGGGAGGCTGCGCGTCGGCCGGGGACCCTTGGCAATCGCGTCGCGTGCAAATGCGATAGCGTCGGCGGCCAACCCGTCTTCGCTTGCAAGAGCGTCGACCAGGCCTGTTTCCAGAGCCTTCTTCGCCGAAATCGGTTCGCCAAGACTGCACATGACTGCCGCCTGTTCAATGCCGACCAGTCGCGGCAGTCGCTGTGTGCCGCCGCCTCCCGGCAGAAGGCCCAGCTTAACCTCCGGAACACCCAGTTTGGCCGACGGAACCGCGACCCGATAATGACAGCACAACGCCGTTTCGAGTCCGCCGCCAAGTGCAGTGCCATGGATCGCCGCAACGATCGGCTTCGAGGCGGTTTCCATCAGCTTCAGCACAGACGCGAAATCGGGTCCCTGCGGTGGCTTGCCGAATTCCGTTATGTCCGCACCAGCAATGAAAGTCTGGCCTGCGCACCGCAGGACAATTGCCTTGATTGCGGGATCTGCCAGTCCTTGCTCGAATCCATCCTTTAGACCCTGGCGGACATGCCAGCTGAGCGCATTGACCGGCGGATTATTGACCAGGACGACGAGGACGTCGCCTTCGACGTGGGTGGTGACAGACTGCATCGCTTTTCTCCGAAATTCAGGCCGCTAGAGCCGCATACATCATGGTTCTGATTTCACGTCTCACCGGATAGGTTGATGACGGCATCAGTTGAGTCATGAAGACCATGATCAGATCTTCAACCGGATCGACAAGGAAGGCCGTCGAATACATGCCGCCCCAGTAGAACTCACCCTTTGAGCCCGGGATCATGGTTGCCGCTGGATTGATGTTGCACGCAAAGCCAAGCCCAAACCCGATCCCTGCATTTTCGGCCTCGCTGAACAGGGCCTTGGAATGCTGGGTCAGGTCTCCACCACCAGGCAGGTGGTTGGCCGTCATCAATTCAAGTGTCTTGGGGCTGATGATCTGCACACCGTCAAGCGCACCGCCGTTGAGCAGCATCCGGCAGAAACGGTGATAGTCTGCAAGCGTCGACGCCAGCCCGCCACCGCCAGATTCAAATTTCCACCCCTGTGCCCAGAGGCTGTCTGAACCGGCCTTATCCGTCTGTCTCATTTTTGTTGCTGGATCGAACGCAAAACATTCGGGGATGCGGTGGGCTTGTTGTGCCGGCACCTTGAAACCCGTGTCGACCATGCCGAGCGGATTGAAGATGTGCTGCTTGAAATACTCGCCCAATGATTGCCCGGAAATCCGTTCGACGAGAATGCCTAGGACATCAGTTGAAACAGAGTAATTCCAGCACGTTCCTGGATCGAATTGCAGCGGGATCTGCGCCAAATGGTCGATGAAGCTCTGGCTATCGTTCTTCAGCCAATGCTCAAGATCAGTCTTGCGATAAGCCGCATCGATCGGGGTCCGTTCCTGAAATGAATATGTGAGGCCCGATGTATGGCGCATGAGATCGATGATGCGAAGCGGGCTGGTAGGCGGACGCGACACAAAAGGAATGGCACCGCCACCAGCCATGAACACACCAAGATTGGCAAATTCCGGAATGTATTTTGCGACCGGCTCCGACAAGGCCGCCTTACCCTGTTCGACGAGCTGCATGAAGGCTATCGACGTGATTGGCTTCGTCATGGAGGCAATGCGAAAGATCGCATCAGTCTCGACGCCAGAGCTCCAGAGATGCGCTATCTCATCGCCACGTCCGATCAGCAGAGCCGCATGGGGCAGACGGCCGGTATCCAGATATTTGGACTTAATGAATGCGGGAATGCGCTCGAGGCGTTCCGGAAGGAAACCAAGCTCTTGAGGATCCGAACAGGCAAGCGTCATACTGCGGGCTTTCCTGTTTCCTGGCGCGTGACGGGATGCGAACTTGATAGCCCGCCATCAACGGCGATTGCCTGCCCGTTGACGTAACTTGCTTCGTCCGAAGCAAGGAACAAGGCCATGTTGGCAATTTCGCTGGGCTGTCCGGCACGGCGCAGCGGGTTAAGGCGGCCAACCTTGTCCATCTTGTCGTTCTCCCGGGCATAAACAAACACCCGTTCCGTCATTCCTGTCTCGATCAGACCCGGACAGATGGCATTCACCCGAATGCCTGTTGACGACATCTGTTGTGCCGAAGTCTTGATGAGGTTGATCACTCCCGCCTTGGAAGCCGAATAATGTGCACCGCCCGCGCCGGAACGAATGCCCGCAACGCTTGCCGTGCAAATGATTGAACCACCGCGCCTCTGGTCAAGCATAAGCTTGCCTGCGTGCTTGATCATCAGCCAGGGACCGATCAGGTTTACGCGAAGAATTTCTGCAAAGTCTTCAGCCTTGGCATCGAATATTCCGTCCATGCCGCCCGAGATGCCGGCATTTGCAAAGGCAACATCAAGACCTCCATAGCTCGACTTTGCAACTTCCACGAGCTTGGCAACGTCGGCTTCATTGCCGGCATCAATCTGGAGTGCAGTTACCGTGCCACCTGCCTCAATTATCGCCTTGGCCGTTTCGAAAACAGCATCTGTCTTGTCGCCGATCACGAGCTTGGCACCTTCCGCGGCAAACCGTTTTGCGCTGGCGCGACCAATGCCCGATCCGGCTCCCGTTACAATTGCGACCTTTCCGTCAAGAGCGCCCATTATGCACCTCCGCTGATTGTTGCGCCGCCATCGCAAACGATGGTCTGGCCCGTCGTGAACGCGCCAGCCTTTGACGCCAGGAAAACAGCTGCACCGGCAATCTCATGGGGTTCGCCGATGCGTTTGAGGCAAGCGGCGGCGGTCGACGCCTTGAGTGTATCGGGATTCTCCCAAAGCGCCCGGGCCATGTCTGTCCGGACCAATCCCGGCGCAATGCAATTGACGCGCACACCCCTCGGACCGAATTCGACCGCAAGATTGCGTGCCATTTGCATGTCTGCTGCCTTTGAAATGCAGTAGGCGCCGATGATCGGTGAGCCCTTCAGTCCTCCGACTGATGAAATGATGACGATTGATCCTTCTCCACGTTCCAGCATTTCGGGAGCGGTCATGGAAATCAGCCAATGATTGGACACGATGTTGTTGTCGAGGATCTTGCGAAACTGGTCATCACTGATGCCCAGCGACGGACCGTAATAGGGATTCGAGGCCGCATTGCAGATCACCGTGGTCACCTTTCCGAATGCACGGCGGGTCTCATTGACCAGATTCTGGAGATCGTCCTTTGACGAGATATTTGCCGGAACCGCAATTGCAGTTCCAGCACCGAACTGCGTGTTGATCTCTGCCGCAGTCGCATCGCAGGCTTCGGCCTTGCGACTTGAGATGACAACCTTTGCGCCCTGGGCTGCCATCTCCAACGCAATGGCCTTGCCGATACCGCGGGACGAGCCTGTAATGATCGCGACCTGTCCGGTCATGTCGAAAAGAGACATCCATTCCTCCTGGTTACTGGGCGAACGCGCTTATTGTGCGCCAGCCGCCTGAGCAAAGTTCCATGCACGTTCGGCAAGCGGGGTAACGCGTTCGGACATGTTCTTGGCATGGGCTGACGACGCTGTCCCATCAATCACGCGCTTCTTGATTCCTTGCATGATCCCGGCCAACCTGAAGAAGTTATAGGCAAAATACCAATTGAGATCAGGAAGCCCGTCGCGGCCTGTCGCTGCGCAGTAGCGAGCCACAACCTCATCCAGTTCAGGAATGCCCAGAGCCTTTCGATCAAGATCCATGACACCTGACCGTCCACCATTTTCTGTTACCCATGCGAGCGCAACATAAGTGAAATCGGCAAGCGGATCCCCCAGTGTTCCCAATTCCCAATCAAGCACAGCGATGACCTTTGGTTCGCTCGCTGCAAAGATCATGTTGTCGATGCGATAGTCGCCATGGACGATGCTTGTCCGAGTCTGTTCGGGCAAGGTTGCCGGCAGGAATTCGATCAGCCTTTCCATCTCCGGCATCGTTTCGGTTTCGGAAAGCCGATACTGTTTCGTCCAGCGATCGACTTGGCGACCGAAATAATTGCCCGGCTTGCCGTAGTCCGAGAGACCTGCCTTTTCGAAATCTACATTGTGGAGCGCTGCCAATGTATCTATCATCGCATAATAGGTCGCACGACGTTCATCCGGGCCGCTTGCGTCTGGCATGGCGCCATCCCAGATCGTTCTGCCTTCAACCATGCCCATGATGTAGAACCAGCTGCCGATCACATTTTCATCGGTGCAAAGCCCATAGGGTTTGGCCACAGGAAACCCTGTTGGATAAAGACCGGCAATTGCCTTGAATTCGCGATCAACGGCATGCGCCGAAGGGAGCAATGGGCCAAAAGGCTTGCGGCGCAAGACATACGACCCTGAAGGGGAATCGATGCGATATGTGGGGTTCGACTGACCACCCGCAAACTTGCCTTGGCGAAGGGGCCCCCTGAAGCCTTCGACATTGGCTTCCATCCAGGCCGTCAGTTTGGCTTCATCAAGTTTGTCTGCTCCTTCGGGTGCAACGGTGCCCGAAAAGAGCTTCTGCGCGTCCATTGGTGTCGTTGCCATCACAACCTCACTGAGCGAAGACGATGACTGAGCGAGCGCTGGCTCCGCCCTTCATCTTTTCGAATCCTTCATTGATGCCGGAAAGCGGTATTCGCTCTGCAATGATCGAGTCGAGATCGAGCAGGCCCCGTATATAGAAATCGACGAGCCGTGGGATATCGACCGGGAACCTGTTTCCGCCCATGATCGCACCTTGCAGTTTCTTCCCTGACAGAAGGTCCATTGCCGAAAGACCGACCTTTTCAGCCAGCGGCATCATGCCAAGGATTGTGGCAGTGCCGCCACGCCGCAATACGCTGACGGCAAGCTGTGCCGAAGCAGGTCTGCCAACAGCCTCGATCGCATGATCGACCCCGCCTTTGGTCATTTCGACGATCGTCGCGGCAGCACCATCGGCAGACGCATCAATGACGTCTGTCGCGCCAAGTTTCATCGCCAATTCGCGTTTCTCGGGGATCGGATCTGCTGCGATAATTCGGCCGGCTCCGGCGATCTTTGCGGCATTTATGGTCGCCAACCCAACACCGCCACAGCCGACCACCGCAACAGTCTCTCCCGGTGTAACCTTGCAGGCATTGAAGATCGTACCCGCTCCGGTCGTGACTGCACAGCCGATGACGGCGGCCCGGTCAAGCGGCATTTCGGGATTGATCTTAACACAGGCGTGCTCGTGGATCAGCATTTGTTCGGCAAAGGCCGACAAATTGAGCATCTGGTTGACGATCGATCCATCGGGACGTGTGATCCTCGGTGCATCGCCCGCAGCCCGACGTGTGTCGCCGCCGAGGCAAAGCGACATCCTTCCCGTGACGCAATATTCGCAATGTCCGCAAAACGCTGACAGACAGGATACCACAGCGTCGCCAACCTTCACTGTGCGGACTTCGCTGCCTACCGCCTCAACAATCCCGGCTGCCTCGTGGCCAGGGATCGCAGGAATCGGATGGGGGTACGTTCCTTCGATGAAATGCAAGTCCGAATGGCAAAGCCCGCACGCCGCCGTGCGGATGAGCACTTCATGCGGTCCCGGCTTGGAAATGACGACGTCTTCAATCGCCAGCGCCTGACCGGGCTGAAACAGGACAGCAGCCTTCATCGTGTCACCGCCAGATCGCCGCTTGAAAGACCGGCAGGGCTTGCTTCGCCATATTTGCCGAGCTCAAGCCGCGCGATAGCTCGGGCGTGGACTTCATCCGGACCATCGGCCAGTCGCAGCGTGCGCTGATGTGCCCATGCTGACGCGAGGCCAAAATCCTCGGAAACGCCGCCGCCGCCATGGGCTTGGATTGCATCGTCGATGATCTTCAAAGCCATATTCGGCGCCTGAACCTTGATCATCGCAATTTCGCAAGCCGCGGCCTTGTTGCCGACAGTGTCCATCATATGGGCAGCCTTGAGGCAGAGCAGGCGGGTCATGTCGATATCGATGCGCGCACGCGCGATGCGTTCGTGCCATACCGTCTGTTGGGCGATTGTCTTGCCAAAGGCAACGCGCGTCGTCAGGCGACGGCACATCTTTTCCAGCGCTTCCTCAGCCACGCCGATGGTCCGCATGCAGTGATGGATGCGTCCTGGCCCGAGCCGACCCTGGGCGATTTCGAATCCCCGTCCTTCGCCATAAAGGATGTTGTCAGCTGGCACGCGAACGTCCTTGAGTTCAATCTCCATATGACCATGCGGAGCATCGTCGTAACCGAAGACCGGCAAATGACGCAGGATGTGCACGCCGGGTGCATCGAGCGGCATGAGGATCTGCGATTGCTGCTGATGGCGCTGGGCACCTGTATCGGTCTTGCCCATCACGATCGCAATCTTGCAGCGTGGATCGCCGGCACCGCTTGACCACCATTTGCGGCCGTTGATGACGTATTCATCACCGTCGCGCGTAATTTTGGTTTCGATATTGGTTGCATCAGATGACGCAACAGCTGGTTCTGTCATGAGGAAGGCGGAACGGATTTCGCCATTCATGAGCGGAACCATCCATTTGCGCTTTTGTTCAGCCGTGCCGTAGCGATTGAACACTTCCATGTTCCCCGTATCCGGCGCCGAACAATTGAAGATTTCGGAGGCAATTCCGACACGTCCCATTTCTTCGGCGCACAGGGCGTACTCAAGGTTGGTTAGCTGCGGACCGTCGAATTCGACCGTGTCATCGAGATGGGGATTGGCACCGCGCGGCGGCATGAAAAGATTCCAAAGGCCGACAGCCTTGGCTCTTGCCTTTTCTTCCTCGATGACCTGGAGCACTTTCCAGCGATCGCCGGTCGCCTGTTCAGCATGATAATCCTTCACGCGTGGCCGGACATATTGATCAATGTGGTTCTTGATGCGGTCGCGCCAATAGGTTTCGCGTTCGTTCAGGGTGAAGTCCATGTGAGTCGTCCTCTCGATTTACCTTTACGTCAATGTCAGCATCAGAAAGGGAATTCCAGCCCCTCAATTGCCTGAAAATTGTGTTTCTTCCGCAAGCCGCCTGACGCGCGCCTCATGATCGGCTCGGCGGATCGGAAATTGCGCAATCAGATATGTCGAAGTGCCTCCAAGGCTTACAAGGACAATGATCTGGAGCACCATCAACATATCCAGCACCGGCAGCGCGACTTGGCCCGGTGTCGCGTTCTTTGGAAATTGGGAAAGGCTGAGGATCAGTCCAGTCAGGAAAATACCTGCGCCGGTTGCAAATTTCTGCACAAAGAACAGGCCCGCATAGAACAGCCCTTCATTGCGTTGACCGGAGTGCTCCTGCGCGGCCTCAACCACGTCGGCAGCCATGGATTGGCCGAGCATCATGCTGGCTACAGAGAATGCATTCGCCAGCGTGATAACGAGAAACAGCGCTGGGATCAGCCAGATGCTGCCGTTCTCCGGGAAAAGATCCAATAGCCGCAAGGCATAGGGCATGATGGCAAAAATCAGCGAAATCAGTCCGAATACGGCGGCGCCAACGTGTTTTTCTATCCGCGATTGGACGAATCCAACAAGAAGGAACGCCCCGACGACTCCTGCAAAGAGAGTTATCGAGTAGGCAAGAAACCCGGTCTGCGGCATTTCCCAGAGAAATGTGAGCATATAGGCAGCAGAAGAAAATGCGACGCCTGTGTTCGTATATGTGAGGAGCGTGCTGCCGAGTATGATCAGGTAAGCCCGGTTCGAGAGCGTTTCACCAATATGACCCAATGTCGCGCGCAAGGGCAGCTTTTTGGGCTTATCCGCTGGCCAATGAGCTAGCCGCTTGTGCGTCGTCAGCGTGGATATGAGTGTTGACGCGAGGATAATTGCGGCGCCAGCCAGCCCGTAATTGTGATATCCGTTGAGGTTCAACTGGCCGACCGGGTAGCCCGGCTCCGGAACGAGAAAAACAGCGAAGGCCAGGATCAGCATCAGCAATCCGCCGCCCCAGCCGGAAAGGAACCGCCAACGGGTGAGCGATGTCCGCTCGTCATAGTCGGCCGAAAGAGCGGGAACGACAGTGAGTGCGGGCACTTCATAACAAGAGACTGCTGCTCGCATCAGAAAGGCGACGACGAGCAGATAAATGTAAAGGCCGCTGCCCAGCGAAGAAGGCGGAAACCAAAGAAGGGTCCAGCAAAATGCCATCGGTACGATTGCAGCATACATCCAAGGATGGCGTTTGCCCCAACGCGTGTAGGTCTTATCCACGAAATGGCCAACAAATGGGTCAACGATCGCATCAAGAAACAATGCGACCAGCAGGACCACGCCGACCAACCCTGGATCGAGTCCCATCACCTGATTGTAGAACAGCAGCAGCAAAACGCTGAAGCCGTTGTCTTTCACGCCATAAGCGGCTGAGCCGATACCATGACCGACCTTAACACGAAAAGGCAGGCGTTCTGCCGGCGGGACGGAGCTCACGGTGCGCTCGCGACAAAGGCCTCCAGTGAAGAAAACATGCCGGGGGCGTTCTCGTCCCAGGAATGGCGCGGACCTGTTAGCAGGCCGCCATCGACGAGCATGTAGGTGCCAGTCATGAAACGCGAATCCGGGCCCGCAAGGAACAGCACGGTGTTGGCGATATCATCCGGTTCGCCGCCGCCTTTGACCGGTTGGGCATGCGCCGCAACCTCGGCAATCATTGCGTTTGCCGTTTCGCGCTGCTCCTTTGGAACCTCAAGGGCTGTGGCAAAGATGTTGGTCTTGATGAATCCGGGGCAAATCGCGTTCACGCGGATATTGTGTCGCGCAAGATCGGCAGCCGCGACCTTTGTGAGGTGGATCACGCCAGCTTTGGCGACCGCATACGCTGTCGGTGACATGCCAGCAGAAAGTCCGGCGACGCTGGCCGTATTGATGATGGATGTCCCTTCGCGACCGATCATATGAGGCACTGCATAGCGGATGCCCATTGCGACTGACCTGAGAAGCAGGTTCATTGTATTGTCCCAGCCATCAGCATCGATTTCATCAATTTTTTCGCGAGCACCGCCCGCGCCGGCATTGTTGAAGACGATATCTATGCCACCCGTCTTCTCAGCCGCAAAATCCATGAGCGCCTTGATCTGCGCGACGTCGCAAACATCGGTCTTCTTGAACAGGATATTGCCGTTTGACATCGCGGCAAGTTGAGCTCCGCCTGCCTCATCGATATCGGCAGCGATTACGGTTGCGCCTTCTCCAGCCAACTTGATCGCTGTGGCCTTGCCCATACCGGAAGCCGCGCCTGTCACCACGGCAGTTTTACCAGCGAATCTCATCCTACTCTCCATATGATTTTCCGACTCAACCTTAGGCAGCGGGGGCGCTTGGTCAACGCACCACTGAATGCCGCTACGGCAAGCAGGCCTGTCCAATTGACGCTTGCGTAAAGTGGATGCGCGGCCATAGAGAATCGGTAGTAGCAGGAGGATTATCCCATGAGCGATCTCGAAGCTTTCCGCGTCGAAACGCGCGCTTGGCTGGAAGCGAATTGCCCGCCCGAAATGCGTGAACCAGTGCGCGACGATGACGATGCATGCTGGGGAGGGCGGAATTTCAAGTTCAAGAATCCGGCACAGAAGCTGTGGTTGGAGACCATGGCTGCAAGAGGCTGGACAGTGCCGGATTGGCCAAAAGCCTATGGCGGCGGGGGACTTTCGGCCGAAGAGACGAAGATCCTGCGCAGCGAAATGGCCAAGCTCGGATGTCGTCCGCCGCTTATGTCGTTCGGCATCTGGATGCTTGGTCCGGCGCTCCTGAAATTCGGTACAGAAGAGCAAAAGCTCCACTATTTGCCGCAAATTGCGCGCGGCGAGATTCGCTGGTGTCAGGGCTATTCGGAACCTGGTTCCGGTTCGGACCTTGTTTCCCTCCAGACTTTTGGTGAAGACAAGGGCGATCATTGGGTCGTCAACGGCCAGAAAATCTGGACCAGCTATGCGGACAAGGCAGACTGGATCTTCTGCCTCGTTCGGACGGACAAGACGAACAAATATCAGGGTATCAGCTTTCTGCTGTTTGACATGACGACACCTGGGGTTTCGACAAAGCCGATCCTTCTCATTTCGGGCAGCTCGCCCTTCTGCGAAACCTTCTTCGACAACGTAAAAGTGCCCAAGCATCAGATCGTCGGCGAATTGAACCGCGGATGGGACGTCGCCAAATATCTGCTCGGACACGAACGCGAAATGATCTCCGGCGGCGGATTGGGCGAAGGACTGGCCTCGCTTGGCGCAGCCTTTCCAGATGCCGCAGCCAATGAACCGGTCCTGCGCGCAGAAATGGCAATGTTCGATGTCGAAACCATTGCCTTCCGGGCCCATTCCGAACGCTTTATGGATGAATGGAAAACCGGTCGGGCGCACCCTGCCTACTCCAACCTCATGAAGTATGTTGGCACCGAATTGAACAAGAAGCGGCATGAACTTGTCATGGCAGCTGGCGGGTCGGACGCCCTGGAATGGGAAAGTGCGCGGTCCAAGGGTGGCGCCAAGCCACGCACATGGCTTCGGACAAAAGCCAATAGCATCGAAGGCGGGACTAGTGAAGTCATGCTCAACGTTGTTGCAAAGCGCATTCTCGACATGCCGGGCGCGTAAGGAGCAGTTATGGCACTTTATCTTTCAGACGATCAGGCAATGCTCAAGGATACGGTTGCCCCGTTTCTTGCCGAAAACGCTCCGGTCAAACATCTTCGCACGCTTCGTGACGGCAAGGATGCAGCCGGTCTTTCAAGGGACCTTTGGAAGCAGTTCGCCGAATTGGGTTTCACGGGCATTCTCGTGCCCGAGGCCGATGGTGGATTGGGTCTCGGGCATGTCGAAGCCGGCATTGTGCTTGAAGAGATTGGCCGCAATCTGACCCCCTCTCCCTTCCTGACAACAGCAGTTGCTGCCGTCGACGCATTGAAAGCGGGGGGCGCCGATCTTCGGGCGCAATGGTTTCCAAGGATTCTCGCTGGAGATGCCATCATTGCGCTGGCCATTGATGAAGGTGCGAAACATCGACCGGCCTCGACGGCCATGGCTGCGGAGCGCTCTGGCAACGGTTTCAAGCTCTCGGGCAAGAAGCAGTTCGTGTTGAACGGACACATTGCAGACATGCTTCTGGTCTCGGCACGGACAGGCGGGAGTGCGGGCGAAGAGGCAGGCATCACACTTTTTGCGGTGCCAAGGACCGCCGTCGGCATTTCGGTGGATGTTGACCGCCTGGTTGACAGTTCATTGTCGGCACGCGTCACGTTTGACGGTGTTCAGGTCGATGCCGATGCCGTCGTTGGCGAAATCGACGCGGGATGGGGGCCTTTGACGCGATTGCTTGATGCAGGTCGCCTTGGTGCGTCGGCCGAAATGCTTGGCGTCGGTGGCGGCGCGATGGACATGACGTTCGGCTATCTCAAGCAACGCAAGCAGTTCGGGCGTTTGATCGGTGAGTTTCAGTCGCTCCAGCACCGTGCAGCTCATCTCTATGGCGAAATGGAAGGTGCTCGCTCGATTGTCATAAAAGCCCAGCATCTGCTTGACGACGGCGATCCGAGAGCGGAACTGTTTGTCGCAGCTGCCAAAGCAAAGACGGGAAAATCCTGTAATCTGGCAGTCCGGGAAGGCGTGCAAATGCATGGCGGCATCGGGATGACCGACGAATATGACATCGGGCTGTACATGAAGCGCGACCGGGCATTGAACGAGTTCTTTGGCGACAGCTATTTCCATGCCGACCGCGTGGCACGCATGAACGGATACTGAGATGAGCCTTGATGCGGAAACCTTTGGCCAACTGATCGAGACCATCCGTCGATTCGTGACCGAAAGGCTACGTCCGCTCGAAGCGCAGGTGGCCGAAAATGACGAAATTCCGGATGATATCATTGCTGAGATGAAGGCTCTCGGACTATTTGGCCTGTCCATTCCGGAAGACTATGGCGGTCTCGGTCTGACAATGTCCGAAGAGGTTCGGGTTGTCATTGAACTCGGCAAGACCTCTCCGGCCTTTCGTTCGGCATTCGGCACCAACGTGGGCATCGGAAGCCAAGGCTTGGTTATGGCCGGCAATGAAGCGCAGAAAGCCCGCTTCCTGCCAGGGATCGCGAGTGGGGAGATCATCACCAGTTTTGCACTCACAGAGCCAGAGGCCGGGTCGGATGGGGCAGGCGTCAGAACCCGGGCAGTCAAGGATGGCAACCATTGGAAGCTGTCTGGGGGAAAACGATACATCACAAATGCTGACAAGGCCCATCTTTTCACCGTGATGGCGCGAACGGGCGGCCCGGGAGCTGGCGGCGTGACAGCGTTCCTTGTGCCTGCCGATTCTCCGGGGCTCAGTGTTGGAGCCCATGAAAAGAAGATGGGCCAGCAGGGCGCACACATCTGTGACGTAAACTTCGACGACGTCGCCGTGCAGCCTGAAAACATGCTTGGTGCTGAAGGCGAAGGCTTCAAGGTCGCCATGCGTGTCCTGGACCGTGGACGGCTTCATATTTCCGCGATGTGCGTGGGAGTCGCAGAGAGGCTTGTCGCTGATGCAGTCGCATACGCGACGGAGCGCAAGCAGTTCGGCCAGGCCATCGCTGACTTTCAGCTTGTTCAGGCGATGATCGCGGATTCGAAAACGGAACTGCTCGCTGCCAAGGCGCTTGTCCTAGAGACAGCTGCCAAGCGTGATGCGGGCGAGAATGTTGTGCTGGAATGCGCAGCCGCGAAGCTTTTTGCTTCGGAAATGGTTGGGCGTGTTGCCGATCGCGCCGTGCAGATTTTTGGCGGAGCAGGCTATGTCGCCGATTACGGGATTGAGCGGCTGTATCGAGACGTGCGCATTTTCAGGATCTACGAAGGCACCAGCCAGATACAGCAGCTGATTGTGGCGCGAGAAACTATCAAGAGAGGCGGATAACAATGGATACTGCAAAGCTCTTTTCACTCGAAGGGCGTGTCGCGCTTATTACGGGCGGCTCCAAGAATATCGGCCGGATGATTGCTGAGGGATTTCTCGCGCAGGGCGCGAAGGTCTACATTTCCTCCCGCAAAGCCGATGTTTGTGATGCTACGGCAGCCGAATTGGGGCCAAACTGCCATTCGCTGCCACAGGATGTTTCGAGTGTGGCGGGCTGCAAGGCGCTTGCTGCTGCCTTTGCAGAGAAGGAGCCGAAGCTCGATATTCTGGTGAATAATGCGGGGGCTGCATGGGGAGCGCCATTTGAGGACTTTCCGGAAGTCGGTTGGGACAAGGTGATGGACCTTAACGTCAAATCGCCGTTTTTCCTGACGCAGGCGCTCTATCCGCAACTCAAAGCTGCTGCGTCTGCAGAGCATCCCGCCAAGGTCATCAACATCACGTCCATTGACGGTATTCGCCTGAATCCTTGGGATACTTTTAGCTATCATGCGTCTAAGTCGTCCTTGATCTACTTGACGCGTCGCATGGCTGCGAGGTTGATCGCCGACCAGATCAACGTAACATCAATTGCCCCCGGTGCATTTGCGTCTGACATGAACCGTGCAGCGCGCGATCACAGCGATGCTGTTGCGAAGAACATCCCCAACAAACGGATAGGCAAGCCGGAGGACATGGCGGCGGCGGCGATCTTCCTTGCCAGCGATGCGGGCAATTATGTGATTGGGGATACAATCACGGTCGACGGGGGCGTCGCTCACGCCAACATCGGCTCACCCAGCATCGAGGCCAGCTAGAGGAGATAACCGCCATCGCTGGTGAGTGTCGCGCCTGTGATCGTGGCAGCATCGGTTGAAAGCAGAAACGCAATCTGCGCTGCAATCTCTTCAGCCGTGGCAAAGCGACCGATTGGTGTGGAGGCTTTCCCAAGTGCGTCAAAGGCCTCTTCTTCGCTGCCGCTTTCGCCAACAAGGTCTGCAAAAAAGGATGCATCGCGCCAGATCGGTGTTTTAACACCCGCTGGTGCTATCGCATTGACGCGGATGCCATGTGGTGCGCATTCCTTGGCCGCGATGCGTGCGAGATGCATGACCCCGGCCTTTGATGCGCCATAGGCGGCAATACCCTCCTCCGCCTTGAGCCCGGAAGCAGACGCGGTAATGACTATTGCGCCACCCTTGCCATGCGCTTTAATCGCGCGAATCGCGGCGCGAAGAGTCAGGAAGGCGCCGTCAAGATTGACGGACAGCACACGCCGCCATTCTTCAAAATTGAGAGTTTCGATGGCCCCGCTGCTTGAGATACCCGCGTTGATCACGGCAAGACGCGTGTCACGAATATGCGGCATCGCATCAGACCAGAAGGCTTCATCCGCGACATCTCCTGCAAGGCGGACGACACCCTCAAGCCCTGAAAAGGCATTGTTTAGGCTCTCCGAATTCCGGTCGGTCGCTACAACAGGCGTGGCTCCAGATGCGGCGAGCAGGCGGGCAGTCGCCAGGCCAATCCCCGACGCAGCACCTGTCACAAGGGCTCCATGGTTGGCAAAATCATAAGGCATGAGCGGTTCGGTATCAGGTCAAGCCAAGCTGCGCTAGCAGAGACGAAGGTCCAGTCTTCCTCCATGAACCAATGCAATCTTTGCTGCCCCGCAAGATTCTTTGCACCTGCAGATCAATTCTTGGCTTCAAATTACGTGCACATCGGTCTACCGCGCATCTTAATTCCGCATTGACAGTAAGGGAAAAGGCTCCGGATGAACTATCCGCCGAAGCAAGGATTGTACGACCCCAGAAACGAGCATGATGCATGCGGCGTGGGCTTTGTCACGCATATCAAGGGCGTCAAGACGCATGATACTGTCAAACGAGGCCTCGAAATTCTCCTCAATCTCGATCATCGCGGCGCGGTCGGCGCTGATCCGCTGCTTGGCGACGGAGCTGGCATTCTTATCCAGATTCCCGATGCTTTGCTGCGCGATTGGGCGCATGGCGAGGGGCTCACCCTGCCAGCCATAGGCGATTATGCCGTCGCGATGTGCTTCCTGCCGCGTGATGAGCCTGCGCGCGAATTCGCGACTGCGCATTTCGAAAGTTTCATTGTCAAGGAAGGCCAGATCCTGATTGGCTGGCGCGATGTACCGGTCGATCCGGAGGGGCTGGGCAAGGCTGTTCTCGAGCAGATGCCGGTGATTCGGCAGGCCATTGTCGGCCGTGGAGCATCTACACCCGATCAGGACGCATTCGAGCGCAAGTTGCTGGCACTCCGCAAGCAGACGCAGAACCCGCTGGCAGCGCTTGCCGAAAAGCATCAGCTGCCCGGTTTGGCCGAACTCTACATGCCATCCTTTTCATCACGCACACTTGTGTACAAGGGCCTGTTGCTCGCCGGACAAGTCGGCAGCTTCTATGAAGACCTGCGCAATCCGCTGACCCAATCGGCGCTCGCGCTAGTTCATCAACGCTTCTCGACCAATACATTCCCGTCTTGGAAATTGGCTCACCCGTATCGCTTCATCGCGCACAATGGCGAAATCAACACCGTTCGCGGCAATGTGAACTGGATGAACGCACGGCGTCGCACCATGGAATCGGAACTTCTTGGCCCGGACCTCGACAAGATGTGGCCGCTCATTCCGCATGGCCAATCCGACACTGCCTGTCTCGACAACGCATTGGAGCTGCTGCTTGCCGGTGGTTATTCGCTGGCTCATGCGATCATGATGCTTATTCCGGAAGCCTGGGCAGGCAATCCGATGATGGATGCAGGCCGCAAGGCATTTTACGAATATCATGCTGCCCTGATGGAGCCTTGGGACGGGCCGGCAGCTGTGGCCTTTACCGATGGCCGCCAAATTGGCGCGACACTGGACCGCAACGGCCTTCGGCCGGCTCGCTTCTGTGTCACTGATGATGACCATGTCATCATGGCCTCGGAATCGGGTGTCCTTCCCGTCAAGGAAGACAATATCGTTCGTAAATGGCGCCTTCAGCCGGGCAAGATGCTGCTCATCGATATGGAGCAGGGACGGATCATCGAGGACGAGGAAATCAAAGCCCAGCTTGCTGCAGCAGAGCCCTATGCCAAGTGGCTTGAATCCGCGCAGTACAAGCTCAAGGACCTTGGTGCTGCGGACGCCCCCATAGAGCCAATTATCAACGATCCTTCCGTGTTGCTCGATCGCCAGCAGGCATTCGGATATACTCAGGAAGACATTGCCAAGTTCATTGAGCCCATGGCCACAAACGGCGAAGACCCGATCGGATCGATGGGGACGGACACGCCAATTGCGGTTCTCTCGTCACGGTCGCGATTGCTTTACGATTATTTCAAGCAGAATTTTGCGCAGGTCACCAACCCGCCGATTGATCCGATCCGTGAAGAGTTGGTCATGTCTCTTGTCTCGATGATTGGGCCGCGGCCAAATCTGCTGGGGCATGAAGCAGGTACCCACAAGCGCCTGGAAGTTGACCAGCCGATCCTGACAAATGCCGACATCGAGAAGATCCGGTCGGTCGAAGAGACACTTGACGGCGCGTTCCGAACCGAGACGATCGATATGACTTGGGATGCGTCCACTGGGGCTGCCGGTCTTGAACTGGCCCTTAAGGAAATGTGCTGGGCAGCGACGGAGGCCGTCCTTGCCGATCGGAATATCTTGATCCTCTCAGACCGGTCGCAAAGCTCGGATCGCATTGCGATGCCGGCATTGCTCGCGACTGCGGCAGTGCACCACCACCTTGTCCGTCAGGGCCTTCGCATGCAAACCGGCTTGGTCGTCGAAACAGGCGAAGCGCGCGAAGTGCATCATTTCTGTGTTCTGGCGGGCTATGGGGCGGAAGCCGTAAATCCTTACGTCGCTTTTGAAACGCTTGAGGAAATTCGCGTCCGTCGTGGACTTTCGCTCTCGGCCGAGCAAGTGCAGAAGAACTACATCAAGGCGATTGGCAAAGGGATACTGAAGGTGATGTCCAAGATGGGCATTTCGACCTACCAGTCCTATTGCGGGGCCCAGATTTTCGATGCCATTGGCCTCTCAACGGCATTTGTGGACAAATATTTCACTGGCACGGCAACGACCATCGAAGGCGCCGGGCTTGGAGAGATCGCTGAAGAAACGGTGCGCCGCCATGCTGCCGCCTATGGCGACAACCCAATTTATCGGAACATGCTCGATGCAGGGGGCATCTACGGGTATCGCGTTCGTGGCGAAGAGCACGCCTGGACGCCGGGCAACGTTGCCAGCTTACAGCATGCGGTGCGCGGCAATGATCCGAAAAACTATGCAGAGTTTGCCAAATCGATCAACGAGCAGAGTGAGCGCCTGCTGACCATTCGTGGCCTGATGGAACTGAAGAAGTCCGATCAGCCGCTCGATATCAATGAGGTCGAGCCTGCAAGTGAGATCGTGAAGCGGTTTGCGACAGGAGCCATGAGCTTCGGGTCAATCAGTCGGGAGGCGCATACGACGCTTGCAATTGCCATGAACCGCATCGGGGCCCGGTCGAACACCGGGGAAGGTGGGGAAGAGGCCGATCGTTTCAAGCCTCTTGCAAATGGGGACTCCATGCGTTCCGCGATCAAGCAGGTTGCGAGCGGTCGCTTTGGCGTGACCACCGAATATCTGGTCAACGCCGACGATATCCAGATCAAGATGGCGCAGGGTGCAAAGCCGGGCGAAGGTGGCCAGCTTCCCGGCGACAAGGTCGACAAGAACATTGCGCGCGTCCGTCATTCGACACCGGGCGTGGGACTCATCTCGCCGCCGCCGCATCATGACATTTATTCGATCGAAGATCTGGCGCAGCTCATCCATGACCTGAAGAACGTCAATACGACTGCGCGGATTTCCGTGAAGCTTGTGTCCGAAGTAGGGGTTGGCACCGTTGCCGCCGGGGTTGCCAAGGCCCGGGCTGATCATGTCACAGTATCGGGCTATGAGGGCGGAACCGGCGCCTCTCCCCTGACATCTCTCACTCATGCGGGCTCGCCGTGGGAAATCGGTCTTGCCGAAACCCAGCAAACCTTGCTTCTGAACGGTCTCAGGTCTCGGATTGCGGTCCAGGTCGATGGAGGGCTTCGCACCGGTCGCGACGTTGCGATCGGAGCGCTGCTCGGTGCTGACGAATTTGGTTTTGCCACGGCCCCTCTAATTGCCGCCGGTTGCATCATGATGCGCAAATGCCATCTGAACACCTGTCCTGTGGGCGTGGCCACGCAGGATCCGGTTTTGCGCAAGCGCTTCACTGGCCAGCCTGAGCATGTGATCAACTATTTCTTCTTCGTTGCCGAAGAGTTGCGTCAGATCATGGCGGAAATGGGCTTCCGGACGGTTGATGACATGATCGGTCGCGTGGACCGGCTCGACATGCGTCGGGCAGTTGATCATTGGAAAGCGAGTGGCGTCGACCTGACCCGCATTCTTCATGAAGTGGATCTGCCTGAAGAGACTGCGCGGCATCAGACCGAAACACAGGATCATGGCCTCGACAAGGCTCTGGATCGTGAGTTGATTGCCGCCGCTGCTCCTGCGCTTGAGCGCGGTGAAGCCGTTCGGATCGAGCGAGAGGTGAAAAATGTCAATCGGACCGTTGGCGCGATGCTCTCGGGTGAAGTGGCAAGACGCTACGGGCATGAAGGTTTGCCGGACAATACGATCCGCATCGCCTTTACAGGTGTCGCAGGACAAAGCTTTGGCGCTTTTCTGGCGCATGGCGTTACACTTGAACTCACGGGTGATGCCAATGACTATGTCGGCAAGGGGCTTTCCGGTGGCCGCGTGATTGTAAAGCAACCATCCCATGTAAAGCGCGAGCCGACGGAAAATATCATTGTCGGAAATACAGTTCTCTATGGAGCAATTGCCGGGGAGGCCTATTTCAACGGAGTTGCGGGGGAGCGCTTTGCCGTACGCAACTCTGGCGCGGTTGCGGTCGCTGAGGGAACCGGCGATCACGGCTGCGAATATATGACAGGTGGCGTCGTGGTTGTGCTGGGCAAGACTGGCCGCAACTTTGCTGCAGGCATGTCTGGCGGTGTTGCTTATGTCTATGACGAAGACGGCCTTTTCCGCGAACGTTGCAACATGGCAATGGTTGATGTCGAACCAATCCTGCCTGACGCCGAAGGCGACGAAGGTACGGGCCGCCCGAGCCAGCGTGCAATCGACGTGCACGATACGGGCATGGGAGACATGTTGCGCCACAGTGCAGAACGTCTGCGGATCATGCTTGAGCGGCATCATCTCTACACCGGCAGCAAGCGCGCCCGGGCGATTCTGGATGATTGGGAAGAATCGCTCAAGCGCTTCGTCAAGATCATGCCACGTGATTATGCGCGTGCGCTCAAGCAGTTGGAGGCGGAGCGTCTCGCTGCAGCTTCCGTGGCTGCAGAGTAGTCGTTTTATTGGAGTGAATTGTGGGCAAAGTTACCGGCTTTCTTGAAATCGAGCGGAAGGATCGCGGCTATGCGAAGCCTGCAGAACGGCTGACGCATTATCGCGAGTTCACAATTCCAATGCCAGATCCTGCGCTTCGCGATCAGGCAGCACGATGCATGAATTGCGGGATACCTTATTGTCACACCGGCTGCCCGGTGAACAATACGATCCCCGACTGGAACAATCTGGTCTATGAGGGTGATTGGAAAAATGCGCTTGAACTGCTGCATTCGACGAACAACTTTCCCGAGTTCACCGGTCGAATTTGTCCAGCGCCCTGTGAAGAAAGCTGCACGCTGAATATCGACGATGCCCCTGTTACCATCAAGTCGATTGAATGCGCTATTGTTGACCGAGGGTGGCAGGAAGGCTGGATTTCCCCACAGCTCCCGAAGAGCAAGACCGGGAAATCAGTTGCTGTAGTCGGATCCGGGCCGGCTGGCATGGCGTGCGCCCAGCAGCTTGCGCGCGCTGGGCACAGCGTTACGCTGTTTGAGAAGAACGACCGGATGGGCGGTTTGCTTCGCTACGGTATCCCTGACTTCAAGATGGAAAAGCATCTGATCAATCGTCGACTGGTGCAGATGGAAGCAGAAGGCGTCGAACTGCGAACCAGCACCGAGGTCGGTGTTTCCGTTTCTGTTGAATCGCTTCGAGCGAATTTTGATGCGATTGTGATGGCGGGCGGTGCCGAAATGCCGCGAAAGCTTGAAATTCCGGGCTATGAACTGCCGGGTGTTCGTCTCGCCATGGAATTTCTTACACAGCAGAACAAGCGCAATGCGGGAGATGATGAAGTGCGCGCTGCGCCGCGCGGAACAATTTCCGCGACCGGCAAACATGTGATCGTCATTGGCGGCGGCGATACGGGGTCGGACTGCGTCGGCACGTCAAACCGTCAGGGTGCTGCCTCTGTCACTCAGATCGAGATCATGCCAAAGCCTCCGGTCAAGGCGGATAAAGCACTGACCTGGCCCGATTGGCCGATGAAGTTGAGGACATCTACCAGCCATGAGGAAGGCTGCGAGCGCGATTGGTCCATCCTGACCAAACGGGTCATCGGTTCAAATGGTGCCGTCGAAGGACTGGAATGTGTCCGGGTCGAATGGGTGGATGGCCAGATGCGTGAGATTCCGGGCAGCGAATTCACGCTCAAGGCAGACTTGATCTTTCTTGCCATGGGGTTTGTCGGCCCGCGAACGCAGGGTTTTGTTGAACAGACAGAAGTCGCGATGGATCAACGCGGTAATGTTGCTGCCAATACGAAAGACTATTCAACAAGCGTGGAAAGCATTTTTGCTTGCGGGGATATGCGGCGCGGTCAGAGTCTGGTTGTGTGGGCAATTCGCGAGGGGCGACAGTGCGCTCGCGCTGTGGACCTTTTTCTCATGGGTGAAACCGAACTTCCCTATTGAAAAAAGTGGCGTGCACGGATTGTCGCCATGCACGCCACAGTCGCGAGAAACGGTTAGAAGCGCTCTGGGTCGAGATGCGTAATGTCCATCAAATAGCTTGCCATCGCGCGATGTGCTTGCCCGGTAAGTTTAACCAGACCCGCATTCAGCATTCCGGCATCCGCGATTGTTGTCAGCAATCCGCGTCGTTCCAGGACCTTTATCCATCGTTGCAGCGTGTCAGCAGACATGGTCGAACCTTGGCGCAAATCGCTAATCGCGCAAACATGCTTCGACTCTTCAGCTTCAAAGAGAGTGAGAAGCAGTTCCCAGACCGGGTCGCCCAGCAAGTCTGCGTCAAAATACTGCGCTCTGGCCCGAGATTTGCGTAGCAGTGTCCTGGCAACTGCCCTGCTGTCAAAATGGCTTGATTTGAATTCTGTCATTTTCATGATGCACCACTGCGGCTTCCCGCGATCATGAGTTCGGCACGCATCGGATCTGACACGATGTTTGACCAGTCGAGAGCACCAGGCTCGTCCCAAAGTCCTTCTGGACGAATGGTCACCATGGGCGCAGCGCCGTAACGGATTGCCAGGGGATCAGGCTCCAACTCTGCGCCCATTTCATGATATTCGATATTGGCGAACCGGAATGGCTTGCGGTTTTCCATCTTGCTCGCGCCCATCAGCTTCCAGAATGGCGCAATCTCGGCACTGGCATGCCCATAAACCCGCGTGAATCCTTTGCGCCGAACGTGTGCAACTGCCGCCTTGACCAATTGGAAGGCCAACCTGCTCTTGCGATACTCAAGTTTGACGGCAAGCCGCTCAACTTTTGCAAAGTCTCCGAAATACCGCATGCGGATCGCACCGGCAGGATCGCCGTCAATATAACCGACCAAATGCGTGGCGCAAAAATCGTTGCCGTCAAATTCCTCAGAATAGAGCGGAAACTGTTCGGCAAGATAGGTTGCGGATCGAATGGAAATGACATGTGCCAGTTCCTCAAAACTGCGAACCTGACGGACTTCGGTCCGCTTGCCACTGAGCTTGGTTGACCAGGAGTCACTGCACTGTGGAAGGACGACGACAAAGCCCTCTTGGGCATTGGGATAAATTGTGCGCGCCTCGAGGAACCCTAGGCTGAGCAAAAGTCGAGCCGAAAAGTCCGTCGTGCCCTTGGAAAAAACGGGGCAGTCAACTTGAGATAAGGACCTGTAGAGCCGCCCCACTGCAGGCATGGTCTTCAGGTATAGACCGGGTCCATAAAACAGCCACTCATAGATGGCCACGGGCGTTTCGCCACTGCGGACGATCCAGGCGGGATCCGGGTTGGTGCCATCAAATTGGCCATTTGCAATGGAGGCGGCACCAAACTCGTTCAGCGGCAAACAGGCGAAAAGGCCGAGTGCAGGGCCGCCGTTCTCGCGACGAATCACGTGCACCAGATTCGGATTCTTGTGCAGCATGCGACGTATCGACGCTTCAGCGGCTAGCGTCAGATTCTCACTTGCTCGAGCGAAGAAGTCCAATGCTTCGTCTTCGCTGGCGAGGTCGAGGCGCGTGGCTTTTGACCCCAATTTTCCAAGCGTATTGCGCGCGCGATCGTTGAGCAATCCATCCCAAAAGCACAGTCCGTCCTGCTTCAGCTGAATTTCAGCGTCTTTCATGACGTCATGACGCATTGCGTGTCTCCCCTTGCAACGATATGATCGAAACCTGACTACGATAAATTTCTTAATCGACTGGGAAGATTTGGAAGCGATAGAGAAAATTGAACCGCCTGTTCAGGCGATGAACACCCCGGCTGAGAGGAAGGTTCTGTCAGTCGCTGATCTTGATTGGTCAGATTTGAAGTTCCTTGTCGAAGTTGGGGATGCCGGGAGCCTGAGGGAAGCAGCCAGGCGTCAGCGGGTCTCTGTGAACACGGTGCGCGCGCACCTTGCCAAATTGGAACAGGTTGCGGGCGAAGCTGTTGTCAGTCGCGGCCTTTCCGGGGCGAAACTGACGAAAGTTGGCGAAAGGCTCTATCACGCGGCGGCAGCTCTTGGTCGAACAGCCATCGATGGTGCCGACTCTAGGGGAAAAGGACTCCTTGAACCCGGGACATTTACCTTTGGATGCACTGAAGGTGTCGGCACAAGTTGGCTCACACCGCGGGTCGCCGCATTATCCAACCAGATTCGGCCAACGACCATCAACATGCAGTTCGATTATGATCTCAAGCGAGATCGGAGCTGCCTTGTCGATCTTGGTTTGGCGTATCGACCGCCGGCGGATGCCAATCTCATCGTCGCAAAAGTGGCGACTATCCACATGATGCTGTTCGCGTCGCCCGACTATCTTCGCGCAAATGGAGTGCCAAGCACGATCGATGACTTGAGAAACCATGTGATCGTTGAACAAGCCTCGCCAGGATACAATGATACAGCCATTGACCTGCTTTTGGGTTCGGACAGGCCGCGATCCATGACATCGATCCGCACAAACTCTTCCCTGACCCAGGCCTATGCCGCTGCAAATGGCGCCGGAATCGCCCTCTTGCCGTCTTACACGCGCGCCATCACCTCAACCTTGGTGCCACTACCCGTGCTACCGCAAATGCGTGTCGCGCTGTATTATTTTTATCGGGCGGAGGCCAAGGATTGCCTCGTGCTTCGCGAGGCTATCGACTGGCTTCGGGCTTCATTCGATTCTTCCCAATATCCCTGGTTTTCGGATCAATTTGTTCATCCTGAAGATTTCCACAAGTTTCAGGCCAGCAACGACGGCGTGGTTAGCCTGTTTGCGCATATGATGGACCGCATGTCTTCAGGTGTTGCTCAATCGCGCTAGACACTCTGTACTACTAGCGCCGCGTGACCGCACACACATCCAGCCTGCTCAAAAAGTCGGAAGGCTTGCATTGATAGCCACACTCATAGTCTGCGGCAGTCGGGTCTGGTAACCAGTCAATCATGCTTTGCGCTGCTTCTCGACATTCCTTGAGCGTTGCGAAACTGCCCAGCTTCCAATCGACTGATGTGTCCTTCCGATCAGGATAGACCCACCCCTTCCATTGCGGATCAAGGCGGTCGCAAGAACCGAGCCCACCTGCACAAATGCAGACCAGCGCTATCATCCTCCGACGATTCATTGCTTGTAAGACTCCCCAGACACAAGGTGATCCTAGCTTGGTCGGCCGAACTTAAACACGAAATTTGTTCGCGGACACACGCGCAGCTGCATCCATTCCTCCGTTTCGGACGTAAATGTGGCGAGAGCGCATCGATGCGCGGCCCGAGGTGAGTGAATTGACCAATTGTGGCCTCGCCGGACCGGGCGAGGACAAGATCTCTGTGCTTCCCCGTTTGGGGCACTATCCTGCACGCGCGCGGGCCTATTTCGCGCGCCTAAGGGCCCAAGGCTCCAGATTATCCTTGGAAAGTGTCCCCGCATTCTCAGCGTTCGTTGGGAGGCCGCGATATGCACTGATGCCAAGGAATGAAGCGTTCACTGGGGGATCATGCTCACATGAAGCAAATGATAGGGGTTATTCAGTTGGTGAAAGCTGAACCGAAGATTGAAGCCATGCCGCCCGCTACCCTGGAGCAGCTGCTTGCGCAGGTTGCAGAAGGTCAGATGGAGGCGTTTGCTCGTCTCTATGACATAACGTCTCCCCGGCTTTTTGCGATCGCATTCCGGATCTTGCGCGATGAAGCGGTAGCGCAGGATGCGACGCAGGAAGCCTATGTGAATATCTGGCGCAAGGCCAAGCTTTATGACCCCGCCCGCGGAAGTCCGATTGGTTGGATGAGTGTGATCGTCCGAAACGTTGCACTCAATATGATCCGTGCAGACCGCCCGACCGAACCAATTGACGACCTGGATATTCCCGTAGCGCCTGTTGATCCGCCTGATTCCCGTCTGGGCCATTGTCTCAAGCAGCTGCCAGCGGATCAGCGGAACGCAATTGTGCTGACCTATACTTACGGCCTCACCCATTCTGAACTGGCCGAACATCTTTCTGTCCCTCTCGGCACCGCGAAAAGCTGGGTGCGGCGGGGGATGTTGACATTGAAGGAACGAATGCTGCGATGACTGATATCTCCCTTTCGGACAAATTTGCTATTGGCCTGCTCTCGCCAGCCGAGCGAGCAGATGTTGCGCGTCAGCGTTTGTATGACCCAGAACTTGACCGCATGATCGACGATGCCGAAGCAGCGTTGTCTCCGCTTGCCGGAATGGCAGGTTGCGCAAGACCGCCTGCCGGACTGAAGGACCGTGTTCTCAACGCGGTCCAGCAGGTCCAGATTGGCGAGGCCGAAGGTAAGCATTATTATCCCTTTGTTTCCGGCAGCTGGCGCAAAATCTTTCCAGGTGTTGATATGAAAGAGCTGTGGGTTAGTGGCCCGAAACTGCTGAGATGTGCTCCGATCTCGGTGATTCCTGCGCATCATCACCATCATGATGAATACCTCGCGGTGCTGGCAGGCGATTTCACGATTGAAGGTACACGGTTCGGACAAGGAGACTGTCTGTTTTCGCCTCAAGGAACACGTCACAATGAAGGCACAACCGAGAGTGGATGCGTTCTGCTGCTACATCATAGCTAGGGGACGAAGCCGCGCGATATTCAGAAAAGGGCGCTGCCTCAATTGCGCTTCAATGTCCGAAGTCAGATTTCGACCTTGTTTTGCAACGCCCATTCACCAAGTGCGGCGCGAATGCTCGCGGGCGGCTTTTTGAGATAGTCTGCCAAGACCGATCGCGCATCTGCGACGTTAAGCGAACGGATCATGGCCTTTATCGGGCCTACAGACACCGGCGTGATTGACAGTCGTTCAATTCCTATTCCGAGCAGGGCGAGCGCTTCGAGAGCTCGGCCACCCATCTCACCACACACAGTGACCGGCACATTGGCTTCATCGCATTGTTTGACCACCCGTGACAAGAATCTCAGGATAGCTGGCGATAGCCAGTCGAAACGTTCCGCCAGCTTGGGATGAGCACGGTCCGCGGCGAACAGGAATTGCGTCAGATCATTCGTTCCAATCGAAATGAATTCGAGCTTCGGCAGCAGCAAATCGAGACATTCGGCAAGGGCAGGGACTTCGAGCATCGCACCATATCGAATCTCACGTGGTACCCGCTTGCCGCGCTCAATCAGGAATTCGCGCTGCTTCTCGAATATAGCGCGCGCCTGCTCGAATTCCCATGGCTCCGAGACCATCGGGAACATAACGTTCAATGTGGTTCCTGCCGCAGCCTCGATCAAGGCACGTGCTTGTGCTTTCATCAGCCCATCGCGCTCCAGTGCAATCCGGATCGCGCGCCAACCCATCGCAGGGTTTTCCTCGTCCTCCTCATCCTGCCGCAAATAGGGAAGGGCCTTGTCGCCACCGATATCAACGGTCCTGAAGACAACCGGCTTCTTGCCCGCCGCTTCAATCACATCGCGATAGAGCCGCAATTGCCGTTCGCGCTGAGGCATGGTTGCTGAAACAAGAAACTGAAACTCGGTCCTGAAAAGGCCAATCCCATCTGCTCCCGTAGCGTCCAGGGCTGCGATGTCGTCGCGGAGGCCTGCATTGATCATAAGAGCAACGCGCAAGCCGTCCTTAGAAACCGGGGCCTCACGCTTCAGTGCTGCAAAACCTGCCCGCCGCTTTTGTGTAACGGCCAACTGGGTTTCAAACGCCTCTTCCATGGCGGCAGTCGGGCGAACGAAGACCGCTGACTGGCCAACATCCACGAGCAGCAGATCGCCCTCCGAAATGAGGCGCCGAACATCTTTGACTCGTCCGAGCACGGGAATGCCCATCGCCCGCGCCACAATAATGACGTGCGCGGTCAGCGATCCCTCTTCCAGAATGACTCCCTTTAGGCGACGACGATCATATTCGAGCAGCTCAGCTGGCCCAAGATTGCGCGCTATCAGGATCGCATCCCGACGAAGACCCGCTTGAGCTGCCGATGCGAGCTGACCGGAAACGATCCGCAGCAGACGGTTGGACATGTCTTCAAGGTCATGCATGCGATCCGCCAGGAGTGGATCGTCGATCTGGCGCATGCGCATTCGGGTGCGTTGCTGGACGCGCTCAATTGCGGCTTCAGCGGTGAGGCCGCTGTCTATGGCCTCATTGATCCGCCGCGACCAGCCTTCGTCATAGGCGAACATCTTGTACATCTCGATGACGTCGCGATGTTCGCCTTCGCCGCCGAATTCGGCCTGGCTTGCCATCTTGTCAATCTGCTCACGCATCTTGTCGAATGCGGAATAGACACGATGGCGTTCGGCTTCGATGTCCTCGGCGACGGTGTGTTCGATCGTGATGCGGGGCTGATGAAAGACCGCATGCCCCTTTGCCATGCCATCGACCAGTTTCAGCCCGTTGAGCCGCAAAGCCGCCGTGTTCTGGACTTTTGATCCACGGGCCTCCGCATTGTCGATGAGACCCGCATTTGCAATCAGCTCGGATAGGACCATCGCAACAGTTTGCAATGCCTCGATTTCGACTTCTTCATATCGCCTTGGCTCCGCATGCTGGACGCAGAGCACGCCCACGGCGTCTTCCTTGCGGATGATTGGCACGCCGGCAAAGCTATGGAAGAGTTCCTCGCCGGTTTCCGGCTTGTAGGCAAAGTCGGGGTGGCTGGTCGCTTCGTCGAGGTTGAGGGTAGCGATCTGTTCGGCAATCGTGCCGACAAGGCCTTCCCCCATCGCCAATTTCGTGACGTGAACAGCCTCCTGGTTCAGGCCGCGGGTCGCAAAAAGTTCAAGCACACCTTCGCGGCGCAGGTAAATCGAACAGACTTCGCTGGCGAGCGCTTCGCCAATGATCTGCACGACCTTGTTCAGTTTGGCCTGCGCAGTTGCGCGCGAAGCCATGACTTCGTGGAGGCCAGTCAGGATTTCACGGGCGGAGGCGGCAGCGATCATCCGCATTCGCTATCAGATTGTTGCGCGTGATTCCAATGCTGCCTGAGCTTCGTCCACCAGTGTCTGCAAAATTTGGGCTATTGGCTCTTCCGACTTGACCATGCCGACTGACTGACCGGCCATCAGCGAGCCATTTTCCACATCGCCATCAATGACCGCACGACGCAAGGCTCCAGCCCAGAAGTGCTCGATTGCAAGCTGCGCTGCGCCCATGTCGACTTCACCTCGATCAAGCATTGCCGCAACTTCGACCTGCTTGCGGGTGAATTCTTCAGTGCCGGCATTCTTCAGAGCACGGACGGGGATGACCGGAAGGCGGGGGTCGATCTGGACGCTGGCAACAGCATCCCGCGCGGATGCACGGAGGAAGGCCTTCTTGAAGGCCGGGTGCGCAATACATTCGGTGGCACAAACCAGTCGCGTTCCAATCTGGACGCCAGCGGCACCAAGTTCGAGGAAGCAGGCGATCGCTTCTCCCCTGGCTATCCCCCCAGCAACAAAAACCGGAACCTGCGGCCCGATTTCCGGCAGAATCTCCTGGACAAGGACGGACGTGGAAACAGGGCCAATATGGCCGCCAGCTTCCATCCCTTCGATCACCAGGGCATCCACACCGGAACGGACAAGCTTTTTTGCGAGCGACAGCGCCGGGGCAAAGCAGATCAATTTGGCTCCGTTTGCCTTGATAGCGTCAATAGATCCAGGCGGTGGAAGGCCGCCTGCCAGCACAACATGTGACACGCGATGCTTTGCGCAAATTGAAATGAGTTCATCGAGATTTGGATGCATTGTAATGAGGTTCACGCCAAATGGCCTGTCCGTCATTGCCTTGGTCGCGGCAATTTCAGCATCGAGCAGGTCTGGCGGCATCGCGCCACAGGCAATGACACCAAAGCCACCCGCATTCGACATGGCGGAGACCAGATTGCGCTCACTGATCCAGGACATGGCCCCAGCCATCACCGCAATTTCGGAACCAAGAAACTCGCGCCCGCGCTTCATCAGCGCGTCAAGTTTGCTCACGCCGCATCCTCTGCGTCCAGCCCATAGGCCGTGTGCAGCACGCGAACTGCAAGTTCGGTTTCATCTTCGTCAATCAAGACCGACACCTTGATCTCGCTCGTTGAGATAGCCTGAATGTTGATCCCTCGCGATCCCAAAGCCTTGAACATTGTCGAGGCTACGCCTGCATGGCTGCGCATACCTACGCCAACGATGGAGATTTTCGCGACCTTGGTATCGTGCAGCAGCCTTTCATAGCCAATCGTATCCTTGCCCTTTTCAAGCGCGTCCAAAGCTCGTGCAAGTTCGGCACCAGGAACAGTGAAGGTCACGTCAGTGGAGCCGGAATCATGCGCAATATTCTGGATGATCATGTCGACATTGATGCTGGCTTCGGCGAGCGGTGTGAAGATGCTCGCAACCGCGCCTGGCCGATCAGGCACATTGGTGAGTGTGATCTTGGCTTCATTCTTGTCATGGGCGATGCCCGTTATCACCTGGCGTTCCACGTCATTTTCTCCAATTTCATCGTCACCGACGATCAACGTTCCAGGCCTGTCATCAAACGACGTCAGGACCTGCAAACGTACCTTTTCCTTCATTGCGAGCCCCACCGACCGGGTCTGCAGCACCTTTGCGCCAACGCTCGCCAGTTCGAGCATTTCCTCATAAGTCACCTTGTCGAGCTTGCGCGCCCGAGGGACGATGCGCGGGTCTGTCGTATAAACGCCGTCTACATCAGTATAAATGTCGCAGCGGTCTGCCTTCATGGCCGCTGCCATGGCAACTGCCGAAGTGTCGGAGCCTCCGCGTCCCAAAGTGGTGACCCGGTTGTCCATGGTGACACCTTGGAATCCCGGAATGACGGCCACTTCGCCGCTGGCAAGGGCTGCGTTGAGTGCAGTGCAGTCGATGTCTTCAATGCGTGCAGAGGCGTGTGCATCAGACGTCCTGATCGGCAATTGCCAGCCAAGCCAGCTTCGTGCAGGCACGCCCATGGCTTGCAGGGTCATGGCTAGCAATCCCGACGTTACCTGCTCACCCGAAGCGACGACAACATCATATTCCTTGGTATCGTGCAGCGGAGCGGCTTCGCGGCAAAAATTCACAAGGCGGTCCGTTTCGCCTGCCATTGCGGACACAACGACTGCCACCTGATTGCCGGCATCAACCTCTTTCTTGACCCGCGCGGCGACGTTGCGGATCCGTTCCGTCCCCGCCATTGATGTGCCGCCGAACTTCATTACGATTTTGGCCACGAAACATCCCTGCGTTACAGTTGAAAAGCCCTTTGGCCAAAGAGCGCCGCCCTGTTAGGGAAGGGGTATGGCAAAGGCAAGACACGCAACAACGATCGATCCGACAGAAGCCGAACATTTTGGCGCTCTGGCCGCCGAGTGGTGGGACCCCAAAGGGTCTTCCGCCATGTTGCACAAACTCAATCCTGTTCGTCTCCGTTATCTGCGTGATCGCATAAATGCTCATTGGGGTCTTGATCCACGCGTTCTCAAACCACTGGCAGGAAAATCCGCGATTGATGTCGGCTGTGGGGCGGGCCTGATGTCCGAACCTCTCGCACGGCTGGGTGCCGCCGTCACGGGAATTGATGCTGCGGCCGAAAACATCGCAGTTGCAAGGCAGCATGCCGCCGGGCAGTGCATGTCGATCAACTATGTTGAGCGCGATATCGCCGATTTCAGCGGTCAATTTGATCTGGTGTGTTCGATGGAGGTGATTGAACATGTCACCAGCCCCGGAGCTTTCCTGTCGGCGCTCGGCTCACGATTGGCACCCGGTGGACTGATGATCCTCTCGACGCCCAACCGGACTGGTCTGTCGCGACTTGCCATGATCACACTCGGCGAAGGTCTGGGCGCGATCCCCAGAGGCACGCATGATTGGAACAAGTTCCTGACGCCGGATGAGCTAGAAGCCTTTGCTCAAGCCGCGGGGCTGAAAGTATTGGATCGGCAGGGGATCTCTTTCAGTGTTTCGGCGGGATTCCAACTTTCCGGCGACATGTCACTCAATTATTTGATGACGCTCGCTCGGGACTGAAGGCCGCACAATCGGGCCGTCAAGGCCGGCCCAGGAGCGTCAGAAATCGACCTTGTCGTAATAGTCTGGTGGCGCAACGCCGTCCATGCGTTCGTTGAGCAATGGCCGAAAACTTGGGCGCGACTTGAGGCCTGAATACCAGGCCTTGGTCGGCTCATGACTGCGCCAGTCGATGCCACCGAGGTAGTCTGCAACAGAAATGTGCGCGGCGGCTGCCAAATCGGCGAGGCTGAGCGTGGCTCCTGCCAGCCAATTGCGGTGGTCAAGCAACCAGTCGACATAATCCATGAGTTGATTGGCGCTTTTCATGGCTTCGCGCAAAGTCGCGCCATCGGGAGTTGAGCGATGCAGGATACGTTTCAACATCCGTTCGTGCATCAACGGGGCAACCACATTGCCATAGAACTGCTCGTCGAACCAGGATGTCAGGCGCCTGATCTCAGCCCGGTTCGTGGCGGTTCCAGAGATCATGGGAGCCTTGTCCACCGTTTCTTCGAAATATTCGCAGATCGCGTTTGAGCTCATGACAGCGATATTTCTGTCGCGTTCCACAAGCACCGGCGTTTGACCTGCGGGGTTGAGGTCAAGGAATTCGTCCCTGCGCTCCCATGGATATTCGCGGACAAGTTCGTAGCCCACGCCTTTTTCGCCCAACAGCAGCCGGACCTTGCGTGAAAATGGACAGAGCGGGAATTGATACAGGAGCCACATGGAGCGCGAATCCATAGCGTCCACTCAGCTGCGCGTCACCCTGCTTAATGCAGCTCGTGTTGGCTATTCGCCATCAAAGGGCATTGAGCCAAATCAGCGCCGCTATACCCACCACAATCCGATACCAGGCAAATGGTGCAAAACCGTATCGCGTGACAATTGCGAGGAAGCCCTTGATGACGGCGGCTGCGACGACAAATGAAATCGCGAACCCGATCGCAATGTTCGAAATGTCCGCCGCGGCAAGGGCGGCGCCCTCCTTGTACAAGGCGAGTGCGGTAGCACCCATCATTGTCGGGACAGCGACAAAGAAACTGAATTCCGCCGCAGTCTTTCGTTCGACGCCAAGCAGAAGCGCCCCCATGATCGTTGCACCGGAACGGCTGACGCCGGGGATCATCGAAAGGCATTGGATGAAGCCGATTCCGAGCGCGGTCTTCCAGTTCATGCCTTCGACACTCTCGGTCTGGATTGTCTTGGTCATTTTTTCGATCACCAGAATGGCAATGCCGCCCAGGATGAGGGCCCAGGCAACGACAGACGGCGCTCCAAGCATGGCCTTGATGAATTTGTATGCCAGAGCACCAATGACGGCCGATGGCAGAAATCCGAGCAGGATATTCCGGACAAAGGCGACTGGGCCATCCTTCCAGCCGAACAGTCCAACCGCGACATCCCAAAACCGTCTCCAATAGAGCACGATGACGGATAGGATCGCGCCAAGCTGAATCACGATATCGAACGCGCCGCCAGAGCCATCCTTGAACCCGAGCAGGGCTCCGGCGAGGACAAGGTGTCCGGTTGACGAAACCGGAATGAATTCCGTCAGTCCCTCGACAATCCCGAGAAGAACGACGGTCAGCAGGTCGTTCATGCTGCCGCCCCGAAGCGGCCGTGCTTGCGATATTGTACAAGCCAACCCGGCGCGACCGCATCTAGCGGTGTTGCGGCAATGCCCAAAGCAGCAAGGCCCTTGGATTTCGCCTCAACAATATTGTCCTTTTGCAGCATGAGCCATTGGTCGTGCGTGATAGGAGCGCCGGGCAGCCAACCGGTCAGTGTCGCGAGCAGGGCCGAGATGTTGTCAGGTACGTCGATCATGGCGCGATGGCGCCCGGTGGACTTGGCAATCCAGCTGTTGATCTCTTTCATGGTCATGACGTCTGGTCCACCAAGTTCGTAGGTCTTGCCGGAATGGGCGGCAGGGTCTCTCACAACCGCGGCCACTGCATGCGCGACGTCGCCAACGAAGACCGGCTGGAACTTTGTTCCTCCACCAATGACGGGTACGACAGGCAGCATCCGTATCAGGTTTGCAAACCGGTTTATGAACTGGTCTTCTCGGCCGAAGATGATCGAAGGTCTCAGGATGGTCGCAGTCGGAAATGAATCGCGCACAGCTTGTTCGGCCTGACCTTTGCTCTTGCCGTATGCTGAAGGACTTCCCGCATCTGCGCCAATTGCAGAAACCTGGACGAGACATTTTGCACCTGCCAATTTCGCAGCGGACGCGACATTGGCTGCGCCCTGACGGTGTACGGCATCGAAATCGCCCTTGAGCACTCCGACCAGATTGATGACAGCGGCAGCGCCTGCGACGGCGTGCTTCAGGGTCTCGGGGCGTGTAACATCCGCAGCGATATAGGCAATCTGTCCGAGATTGGCCTGTGCCTTGAGAAACCAGCCACGCTTCGGATTTCGGCTGGCAACCCGGACGCGATGACCGTCCCGTAGAAGGGCCTGAACCACATAACGACCGACAAATCCGTCACCGCCAAAGACTGTTACTGTTTCGATCATCGCAACCTGCCTGCATATTGACCATGTGTGAAATCTGCCCATGCCGACCGCGCAGCGCATTGACAAGCAGCAACCGCCGCCGTAACCGCGCGCCTCGTTCCCGTGCGACAAATATGTTGCCCCGTGCCCAGGTGGTGGAATTGGTAGACGCGCTGGCTTCAGGTGCCAGTGGCCGCAAGGCCGTGGAGGTTCGAGTCCTCTCCTGGGCACCAGCGCTCAGATTGCTTGAGCCGAATGCGTAAGGCCTAGGGGGTTGCGGACGGCGGTGGGCTCTTGGCGCATTTCCAATGGGAGACAATCAGCGCGGTGCCCTGCCTAGATCGCAACCATTGCGGTGAGTAGCGCGTGAGCATTGTTCGGAACAGGGTCAGACTGTCGGCATTGGTTGGCTTACGAAACATTCTTATAGCTTCGATGGCGCCAACAAGAAACGATATCGTGATGTTGCAAGGCCCAAGTCCCATCAAGCAAATTGCACAGATGACCATCTGAGAAATCGCAATGGCTGACTCGAGAAAACTTTGCACTTCGTGCCGGGGTTCGAGATCTCCGAGACCCAGAAGGAAGAGCGAAATCGGAAAATTGGTTAACTCTCATTTATTGGCAATCTGTCCAGCGGAACAAGCAATTTTTTTTTGGTCGTTAAAGTGATCCGCTTTTCCCAATAAAGCACACAAGTCACACAAAATTGCAGTTGCCTTTGAGGTGAATTGCTTGGAGGAGTGGCATTGACTCGCAGGCTAGGTTGGGGGCGCGCCTTTGCTGTTCAATTCATTCGAATTTCTAACATTCCTGCTTGTTGTCTATGGTTTGTATCGAGTTCTGCCGTTCCGTGCGCAGAATCGCATGCTGTTGGTGGCCGGTTACATTTTTTATGGTTGGTGGGACTGGCGCTTCCTTGCCCTGATGATCTTTTCCACAACGGTAGACTTTTGGGTCGGCCTTCTGCTCGACCGGGGTAAGCTGACGCGTTGGCAAGCCTTGTTTCCGGCGACCTTTGTCTTCGTTGCGGCGTTATTGCTCGTCGGGTTGGACTTTTCCGCCGTTATGCACGCGTTGGTCGGTCAAATTCCTACCCATTCTGTAATTTCGCCCCAGATGACCTGGATATTGATTGGGGGACCAGCACTTTTTTTGGCCGGATTTTTTATCTACAAAATCGTGTTGCCAATGGATGAGAGAATTCGTCGCAAGATTTGTGTCCTGATAAGTTTGACAATCCAGCTGGGGATTCTGGCAGTATACAAATATTTTAATTTCTTTGCCGAAAGCCTGGTTGAATCTTTGCAATCTGTCGGAATCAACGTTTCACCAGGGCATTTTAATATAGTACTCCCCGTGGGGATTTCATTTTATACTTTTCAATCCCTTAGCTACACGATTGATATTTATCGTCGGGAAATTCGACCGACCGACAAGTTTCTCGACTTTGCTCTTTTTGTGTCATTTTTTCCGCAGCTCGTAGCCGGTCCCATCGAGCGGGCCCGTAATTTGATCCCTCAATTGTCGAGGCCGCGGCCAATCGACTTCCTCGTTACAACCAGAGGGCTTTTCCTGATTGTCCTTGGATTGTTCAAGAAGGTTGCCATCGCAGACGGGGTCGCGCCCTTTGTGGACCAGGTTTACAATAGTTCGGGCAACGTCAGCTGGGCTGACGTGGTGTTAGCCACGGTACTTTTCGCAGTGCAGATTTATGCCGACTTTTCCGGATACTCGGACATTGCCCGCGGAACAGCACGATTGCTTGGTGTGGAGCTGATGGTCAATTTTCGGCAGCCCTATTTTGCAAAAAGCCCGCGTGACTTTTGGCAGAGATGGCACATTAGTCTCTCAACGTGGCTGGGTGATTACCTTTATAAGCCGCTTGGCGGGAGCCGCGGAAGTTTAGCGTTTACCTGTCGCAACCTGATGCTGACCATGCTGCTTGGCGGGCTTTGGCACGGAGCAGCATGGAATTATGTGCTCTGGGGGTTCTATCACGGAAGCATATTGAGCATTCACAGGGTGTTGGTCTCGGTCAGGGGCGAAGCAAACCTTTTGCAAGGCCGTATCATAAGCACCGTGAAGATTGTCAGCTTCGGTTTTGTAACCCTTTATGGTTGGCTTTTGTTTCGCGCCCGGTCCTTCCATCAGGTTTCCGAATTCACGAGGATAATTTTTGCTGATTTGGGCAACTTCACGATTGGGCCGCGAGTGCCGGCGCTTTCGGCACTGCTCGGAATCCTGCTGCTCGGCGGATTTGAAATTGCGCAGTACAATGCAGGTAATGGCAGTCCGCGTTACTATCAGCGGTGGCCTGCTCCAGCGATTGGTCTGTTTATTGCAGCAATGATGTTCTTGATATTTATGGGAATGAGCAATGAGCCTGCCCAGTTCATCTACTTCCAGTTCTGATTTGCCCTCTCGCCGCAAGGCCTGGAAGGTCTTCTACTGGAGCTTGATTTGCTTGATTTTCCTCGACGTTCTCGTGGGGGTCGCATTCCCATATCCAAAAAATCCTCGCGAACTCAATCCCGGAAAATTGGCTCTTTTCTTTGATTATGGGCGTTCGATGGAAGGACGTTTGAAGCGAGCCACCCGCGTCAACCGTAACGAAACCGCTCCAATCACCTTGTCAGGCTGGTATGACCCGCTTGAAGTCGTTGAAAGGCCCGTCAAGGCCAACGGCGAAGTCATTACGGTCTATGGCATGTCGCATGCCGTCTTGCTGGCAGATGCTGTGCAGGCAGAAAGCAACAAATATTCTGTTCGAAGTGTGGGTGCGCCGGGTGCGACCACGAACTGGGCTTACGGCGCCTTCCGTCGGGACGTGGGCCGCAAGAAGGGCAAAGCTGTGGTCCTGGCTATCATGTCCACTACACTTCCCATGATAACCACAATGGGGCCCGTCACCTGGAATACCAGTTTTGCGATGCCCTATACCGCAGACCGCTATAGTGTCGGGCCAGACGGTGCCTTGCATGTGACGAAGCCACCTTTCGAAAGCTTTGAAGCATATGTTCGAGCATTTTCCAGCCCAGAGAAATGGGCCACTGTTAGGGCGGCATTTGCCAAGAATGACACCTTTTACGATGCCTTTTTGGTTGAAGATACAGTACTCGACAATTCAACCGTTGTTCGGCTGCTGCGTCGCGCATATGCGCAAAAACGAGAGCATGAGACACGCAAGGCTGTACTGAGAGATGGCAGGATTGACTTCGAAAGTGAAGCCATTCGCGTGGCAAATGCCATCATTCGTCAGTTTGCGGCAGATGCGAGACGGGAGGGGTTGCTGCCGGTCATCTACGTAATAAACAATCTTGGCTACCAAGATCAAATGTTTCAAGCCGTTAGTTCCACTCTATACAAAAATCGGATTCCCTTTCTAAACTCTGCGCAATTCGTGGCACCTGACAACCCGCATAATTATCTTCCAGACAGCCATTTCACTCCTGAGAATGATAAAAGACTTGCGCGCGAACTTGCGCGCATCATTGATACCGGTGATCCAGCAGCACAATCGGCAACACCTTCAAATTAAATAGTTGGGCCTGAAATCACACCGAAGGTGCGTTCAGCTTTTGCGTTGAGCAATTCTATTATCCTTCTGCCCCGGGATGGAGTGAAATGCAGAGTTCGGAGGTCGCCATCGCGGCCCATTGCAATGTTCTCAAGACGCGGCAATGTCCGAGGGTATTCATTCATCGGCTCGATAAGTTGCCAAAGATGGATTGCCCTGTTGTTGCCCGCTGACGGGGATTACATTCGAGCCAATGTTGCATCAGCCCTAGTTGAAGCATTTGGCACAACCATTTCCGCTCCTGTTACATTTGCGGGTTAACGGCGCGGAGTGTGTGGACTAGTTTTCCTCTGATAATTTCTGGCCGGTGAGGAGTAAGACATGGACTTGGGGCTCAAAGGGAAAAAAGTGATCATGAACGGCGGTGCGCATGGCCTTGGCCTCGCGTCGCTCAAGCATTTTGCAGCGGAAGGCGCTGATGTGGCCTTCTTCTCGCGCAAGCAGGATAAGATCGACGCCGCGCGTGATGCGATTGCAAAGGCCGGCAACGGCAAGGTTTTTGCCGAAGTTCTCGACATGGCCGGAAATCACGAGGGATATAAGGCCTGGCTCGCAAAGGCTGCAGATGAACTCGGCGGATGCGACATTTTCGTTCACATGGCGAGTTCGTCAGGCACGGGCGGAACGGGTGACTGGCAGGCTGGGCTTGATATGGACATTATGGGCGCCGCCCTTGCGGTTGAAGTCCTGACGCCTGCACTGGCTGATTCCAGCACCGGGTCGATTGTTTTCATGTCTTCAACGGCTGCTTTGGAAACCTTTATTGCACCACAACCGTTCAACGCCCTCAAAGCCGCGCTCATCACCTATGGCAGTCAATTGAGCCAGGCGCTTGCAGCGCAGGGTATCAGGGTCAACACAGTGTCGCCGGGCGCCATTTATTATGAAGGCGGAAATTGGGAAATGATCCGCAAGGTCATGCCGGCGCTCTATGACGGCACGCTCGCAAAGATGCCGACCGGACGATTTGGCGAGCCGGATGAAGTTGCAAAGGCCGTCGTGTTTGTCGCAAGCCCTGCATGCCCATATATGACAGGTGCCAACATCGTCATCGACGGAGGCTTCACCCAGCGCGTCCAGTTCTGACGCGCTGTCGGTCGCACAAGGCAAGAGGCAGGATCATGGCAGATATTGATCGAGACACGTTGCTCGACATCTACACGCGCACGATGAAGGTCAACCGGACGGATGAAAAGTTCCGTTCCTTGCTGATGCAAGGCAAGGTTGCCGTCATGTATTATTGTGTGCGCGGGCAGGAGCTTGTCTCTGCCGCCGCGATGACAGCTCTTAGAGACGAAGACTATGTCGTATGCACATATCGCGGCCAGGGCGAGCAGACCGCGAAGGGCATACCAGCCGAAAAATGGTGGGCCGAATGCCTCGGCAAGGTGACAGGCACCTGCAAGGGCAAAGGTGGCACGATGCACATCACACACCCTGAAAAGGGAATCATGGTCACTACAGGGGTTGTCGGGTCCGGCCTGCCCATTGCAAATGGACTTGCGATGGCCAGCCAGAATACAGGCGATGGCAAGGTTACAATGGTGAGCTTTGGCGACGGCGCGGCCAACATCGGAGCCTTTCACGAAGCCCTCAACATGGCGCAGCTTTACAAGCTTCCGGTTGTCTTCCTGTGTCAGAACAACCGCTATGGCGAGCATACGGCCTTTGCAGACCATACGCAGAGCGAATCCATTTACGGACGAGCTGCGGGCTATGGGATGAAGGGCGTCAGAGTGGATGGCAATGACGTCTTTGCCATGTACCATGCGGCCAAGGATGCAGTTGATCGCGCGAGAGCCGGGGAGGGGCCGACCCTGATTGAGGCAATGTGCTATCGCATGATGGGGCATTTCTTCGGTGCCGATTTCTCCTACATGCCAAAGGAACATCTTGCGGAAATGCAACGCGAAGACCCGTTGCCAAAGCTTCGCGCCGTCATGCTCGAGCACCAGTTCACAGAAGTAGAACTCGATGCCATTGTCGCCGGTATTGATGCAGAGATTGACGAGGCTGTGGCAAAGGCACTGGCTGCCGATCCGCCCGGGCCGGAAGAACTCCAGATTGACGTTTTCGAGAAGGTGCCGGCCTGATGGGTGAGATCACGATGGCTCAAGCGCTCAACCGTGCCATTGACGAAGCGATGGCCGAAGACAGCGGCGTTTTCTGTCTTGGTGAAGACGTCGGTGCCAAGCAGGGCGGGGGCGTTTTCAAGGTGACGGCTGGCCTGACCGAGAAATATGGCGAGCACCGCATCAGGGCGACACCAATTTCCGAAACCGCGATCGTTGGTGCAGCGGTTGGTGCCGCACTCGCCGGTCAGCGCCCCATTGCGGAAATCATGCTCATGAACTTCGTCGGTGTGTGCATGGACCAGATCGTCAATCACGCCGCAAAATTGCGTTTCATGTCAGGCGGCCAGACCAATGTTCCGTTGGTGATCCGCACCACGACAGGCGTTGGGGTCGGCTTTGGTGGTCAGCATTCGGATATGCTCGAGGCGTGGTTTGCACATGTGGCTGGGCTGCATGTTGTCACGCCTTCCAATGCGGCTGATGCTCAAGGCCTCATGCGGGCAAGCATCGATTGCAATGATCCCGTCATCTTTATCGAGAATATCCTTTGCTACGGTCTCAAGTCGCAAGATCCCGGGCCAGGCTATCGCGTTCCGCTGGGCAAGGCTGCTGTTGCGCGCGAGGGCAGCGATATCTCTGTCATTACCTATGGCCGAACGGTGCTTGATGCGTTGGCGGTTGCCTCGGAGCTCGCGAATGAAGGCATCTCGGTGGAAGTCATCGATCTGCGTTCCATCGCGCCTTATGACGAGGAGACTGTCCTGGCATCCGTGAGAAAGACCGGGCGGGCACTCACATTGCATGAAGCAGTAAGGCCCTTTGGCACGGGCGCCGAGATCGCAGCCAATATCCAGGAAAAATGTTGGGATTCACTGAAAGGACCTGTTCGGCGTATCGGGGGGACCTTTTCGCCTGTGCCGTTCGCTTCCGTTCTGGAGCAGGCCTGGATCCCGAACAAGCAGCAGATCGTGGATCAGATCAAGGCAAGCATGGGACGAGGTTGATCAATGTCCTCTGAAATCCGAATTCCTAAACTGGGCATGAGCGCCACCGAAATGACATTGCTGGAGTGGATGTTTGGCGACGGTGAAGCTGTCGAGGCCGGGCAGGTCATTTATACTGTTGAAACCGACAAGAGCACCACGGAAATCGAGGCCCAAGCCAGTGGCATTATTCGCCCGACCGGTGTCGAGGGTGAAGTCTATCAGGTCGGCGATCTGATCGGTATGATTGAGTAGGCGCCTGAAATGGGCGCATGCCGATTGGATATCCTAGGTCGGCTTCGACCAATCCCAACGCTTTAGCCATTCGCGCATCGGCATTGGTATGACGTCGAGGAGCTTGCTCGTCTCCGCAGGGTCTACAACCAAGGGGCTCTCGGCCTGGGAATTGTAGAAACGGTAGAATTTCGCCATTCCCGCATAAGGTGTGCCGGGCAAAATCTCGCGAGAGCCTGTGACCAGTTCGCTCATGTTGCCTGCAAAGTCATCCGGGTCGAGGCTTAAGAACCTGACGGGCTTCCCAACTTCCCGGGAAATGAGTTCTGCGACTTCATCGCCAATAAGAGCCTCGGGTCCGCCCACGGGGACATGCAGGCCATCGGCCTTGCTGGTTTCAAGGGCTGCCGCCATATATTCGCCAACGTCTTCAAGCGCGATCCAGCTTATCCGAAGCGAAGGTTTGGCCGGATAGGCAAATATGCCGCGATTGACGATCAATGGCTTGGTCCACACCCGGATGATATTGTTCATGAAGACTGTGGGTTCGATGAACACGCAGGGAATACCTGTCTCTTCGAGGGATCGCTCTATGTCCCTACGGCCGTCATGGGCGGTCAGATCAAGGTCATGGTCGGCAACGAAGCAGCTTGTGTTGAAGACAATCTTCTTCAGGCCCGAACCGCGCGCGCCGTCTGCGATGCTCTTGCCAAACGCGGCGGCCCGCGCACGGTCAAATTCGAACGGCAGGTGCATCGCAAGGGCATCCTGGCCTTCGAAGGCGCGCTTCAGGCTGTCGCTGTCATTGATATCGCATTGCACGACCCGCAAATCGGGAAAGGGTGTGGCATCCATCGCGTTTGCGCGCCGTGCGCCGGCGCAAACGTCGAAGCCGCGTCTCTGCAGCGCGTTGACAAGCGGGATTCCCTGGTCGGCGGAAGCGCCGAACACGATGACTTTTGTAATTGGCATTTCCGCCCCCTTGAGCGCTCAGGCGGGCAATTCGCCGTTGATATACTTCATCAAAGTGGTCTGGAAATGGCGCACGCGGCTATCCTGATAAGCGCCGAGTTCCATCACACCATTCCCAGATGCCTTCATTCCAGTCTGCACGTGAGGCAAATTGGCAAGGTCTTGATCGAAAACACCGGCGAGCGCTTCGCCCATATATTCCTTGGCCCACGCGAAAGGCTGATCATCTGGAATGTAGACCCGTTCCACTGCGCGCGGACGCTTCTGCCCCTTGGGTGTCGGCATCAACAGGCGTATTTCCATAATGCACCAGTCTGGAGTATCGCCGGGCAGCCAACGATAAACGAGTGTCGGAAGGTATCCAATCCAGGGCGAAAAATTGGGGAAGATATTGTAGGTGAAGTTGTCGAGAATCTCGGCGTCTGACTTGTCTGAATAGTCATAGCCATATTGGGCGGTGAAGCCCGCACGACTGGCTTCGGCAAGCAGCTTGCGCGCCTGCAACGGATCATTGGGGTCAAGCTCTACCTTCTCACCGCTCGCTGTGAAGCGACGATTGGTCTTTGCATCGCTTCCGCCAGAAAACTCTGCCATCTTGTCGAGCACATATTGCTGGTCCTTGCCCGACATATGCGGGCTCAAGACACCGGAAGGCGTGATCGCACGATTGAAGAAGTCGCCGTAAAGATCATACCGCGTATTTGCATCGCCGAGGAATGGCAGAAGTTGAGGGTGGGTCGTAACCGAATGCCATGCTTCCATGAAGGCTTCGGCCGTTGCCTTCCAGTTTGCAGCCACCTTCTTCGCGACCCACATGCCAGTGTAGCGATTCTCGAAATCGTAATTCTCGTACTGGTCTAGGACCGGCCCGACCCAGTCCTTGAAATCGGCAATCTTGTCATTTTCCGTGATCATGACGAAGCCCTGCCATACATTGACGCGAACTTCGGGCAGGCTCATATCCTTGCCTTCAAGGTGCTTGAAATCCCAGGCGCAGGGAATTTCCTTGAGCGACCCGTCGTTGTTCCAGGTGAATCCGTGAAAGTTGCAGCGCAATTGCGTTGACGGACCTGATTTGGTGCGCAGCTTGCGGGCGCGATGAAGGCAAACGTTGTAAAATGCCCTCACGCTGCCATCCCGCTGCCGTACGAGCAGAAACGACTTGTCATTGATTTCGAAAACGACTGTGTCGCCCGGATCGGGCAGCTCGTCCTCGCGCGCAGCAAAGAGCCAGACATTCGGCCACATCCGCTCTTGCTCGAGTGTTGCAAAGTCGGCGCTGATGTATGGCTCAATCGCAATTGGATCGTTTGGCATCTCGATGTTCGATTCCTCGAACAGATAGTCCGGAACCCTGCGCGTGTCGGCTTCGAGCATTTCAGTGTAGCTCATTGCCGGACAGCGATCTGCAGGCGTGATTTTCTTGACTTCATTCATGGGACTGAAACCTCACTGTCCAATTGCCTAGTTTGCCACGATCCAAAAATGCCACATTTTATCGTCAACGCATCCTAGCGTAACTGTGAGGAGTGAGGAAATGAAAGCACGCGGTTTGTCACGGCTGGGACCTGTAATGCAGCTTGCCTGGCTGCCACCCGATTTCGATGCTGCAGTCCGCTACTGGACAGAAGTCATGGGCGTGGGACCATTTTTCCTGATGGAAAACATACAGCTCAATGACATGCGATATATGGGCAAGCCAACCGACGCTGTCTTCAGCCTTGCGCTGTCCTATTGGGGGGACACCCAGATCGAGTTGATCCGTCCCGAGAATGATGCACCCTCAATCTACTGCGGCGAATATGCCGTCCGCGACCGCCTGCACCATACCTGCCTGCTTTTGGATGATATTTCGGAGGCTTATGATGCCTGTGCGAGACATGGCGCCAAAGTGCTCGTCGAAGGCCGCGTCGGTGATACCGGGCACGTGATTTACGCCGATCCCGGTGGCGGGCCGGGAACATTGGTGGAAATGCTTCAACCTCAGCCCGGCACGGCGGAAGTTTTTGGCATGATCAAGCAGGCAGCCCAAAACTGGGACGGCAACGACCCGATAAGAAAGCTCGGCTAAGGGCGAGGTCAGTCGCTGGCGCCCAAATATCCGAGCTGTGCCGCCTTGAAAATTGTCTGTGCGCGATTGACCGAGTCAAGCTTTTCCCCAGCGCGATGGACATGGTAGCGGATCGTGGCATGGCTCCGATCGAGGATCATGCTGATTTCCTTGTCGGTCTTGCCAATGGCCGCCCAGCGAAGACACTCCACCTCGCGCTTTGAAAGGACACAGTCCGACGGGATTCGACGCTTTGCCCGGATTGCCTGGACATATCCCGCGATAAACCGGCGTGTGAGTTGAGCGAGCATGGCTCCGTGCTCGGCGAACTCCTCGGACAGGTCTTCCTTGTCTCGGTCCATGCTGATGAAGCTGTTCGCGGATATCTGGCCAAAGGGCAGGTGGACCGGCACGACGATGGCAGCCTTGCAAAGCGAGCGCCGTTCAAATTCCCTAAGGTCAATTTCATTCAGATAATTGTTGCGCCAAAGGCCATGGAAACCGTGCCGATTGACCCAAAAGGGTTCGCTTTCATAACGGCAGGCGCGCGGCAAGGGAGAATGGAGGGCAAGCCGATGATCTTCCCACCAACGGGCACCATCGGACAGCCAACGGAAGATATCTGCATTCAGGATCGTGCCTTCGGCATCGACCATCGGTTCCTTTGAGGAAATGTCACTGCACATTGCGACCTGGAGGCCGCGCTCTTGCGCGACACGGGCCATGACGACTGCCGCGTCATGGATGTCTTCAGGGCTTTTCACGGTAACAAGTTCGAGCAACTGGCCAAGAGACTCGCGCCCTTGCGGCGTGCGCAATTCAACAACGTTACCCATTTTGGCTCGGTCCTTCACGACAACTCCCCTCATCCTAAGCTATTTGAGCCCCTGACGAATCGATACTAGCAAAATCGCGCCCGAAATGCACGAGCGCATGGGGAGGTTAAGGGATTGGCCGTGAAAGCTCAGGCAGAACGATCAGCCTTGTCCTTCTCGTTTGTGCCTTTGATCATTGCCCGCAAACGATCCCAATCTTCGTCGCCAAGGCTGTGCAACGCAGGCCAGAAGGTGCCGCCTGTTGCCTGGTAGCCTGCGCCATCGATCGCAATGGTCTGGCCGTTTACATATTCTGCCCCGGGTCCCATCAGGAACACCGCGAGATTTGCGAGCTCGTGCATCTCACCATGGCGCCCCATCGGATTGAGCTGATTGTTCGAATTGCCACCGCGCCCTTCTGGTGAAAGACGTGCACTCATGCCCTTGGTTGGAAACAGCCCTGGCGCGATTGCATTGAATCGCATGCCATAACGGCCCCATTCGACCGCAAGGCTTTGCGTCATCGTGTTGATGGCCGACTTCGACATTGCCGAAGGGACAACAAAGGCCGATCCGTTCCAGACCCATGTTGTCAGGATCGAGAGGAAGCTACAGGGCTTTGCTTCTGCGATCTGGCGCTTGCCGACTTCGAGCGTGAGGTAAAATGTGCCACGAAATACAATATCGGCAATGGCGTTGAATCCATTGACCGACAGATCTTCCGTTCGGCTTATAAAGTTGCCGGCTGCGTTGTTCACAACGCCATCAAGTGCGCCGCCTTCGGCCCAGATGGCATCGACCATCACCTTGATTGCATCGGCATCCCGGATGTCACAAGCGTGAGGGACGACCTTGCCACCGTGCGCCGTCATCAACTCGTCGGCGGTTTCTTCCAGCTTGTTGAGTCGTCGGCCACAAATATGAACTGTTGCGCCCAGTTTGACGAAGGCCTCCGCCATTTCACGCCCAAGGCCTGTCCCGCCACCGGTGATCAGAATGCGCCGGTCGCCGAGCAGTCCCTCTCGGAACATCAATTTCCCTGTATCCATGTCAGTGACTTTCTTGAATGGACTCAAAGACCAAGCACGGACTTTGCGATGATGTTCTTCTGAGTTTCGTCGGATCCGCCGAAAATCGTTGCGGCACGATTATTGAGGAAGCGCGCCATTGTTGTTTGTGCGCGTTCGCTGCCGATGGGTTCAGGGGCCTGATTGCCATAGAGCGGCCGCTCAAGAGGCAATTGCATTGCATCATAGCCCAGAAGCTCAATGCGCAACGTATCGACTGCCTGGCCGAGATTGGAACCGAGGAGTTTGGTCAAAGAAGTCTGTGGCCCCGGTTGGCGGCCCTTTGCCAGTTCCGCGAGGATGCGCAGTTCGGTCACTTCCAACGCTTCAGCCTGCAATTTTACCCGGGCAAGACGGTCCCGGAAGCGCGGATCGTGCGCAATGGCTCCGTTGACGCCCGATGGCTGCGATTTCGCCAACTCCTCGAGTTCGGCAATATTCTGAAGAAGCCGGGGCGCGAAACAGGAGCCGCCACGTTCGTTTTCAAGAAGGAACTTGGCAATCGTCCATCCCTGGCCTTCTTCGCCAATCCGATTGTTCGCAGCTGTGCGGGCGTCGGTGAAAAAGACCTGATTGACTTCATGGTCACCCGACATTGATATGATCGGAGCAACTTCAACGCCCGGCTGGTCCATGGGGACCAGCAGGAACGTGATTCCCTGTTGCTTCTTGACCTCGGTATTGGTCCGGACCAGCGCAAATATCCAATCGGCATGGTGTGCATGTGTCGTCCAGATCTTGGACCCGTTGATAACATATTCGTCGCCATCAAGGCGTGCGCCCGTCGACAGGGAAGCCAGGTCAGAGCCACTGCCGGGCTCCGAATATCCCTGACACCAATAGACAGTTCCGGACAATATGCCCGGCAGGAAACGAGCCTTTTGTTCTGGGGTGCCAAAGGCGCAGATTACAGGGCCGACCAGACGCAGCCCGAGAATTGACAGGGCAGGAGCGCCGGCAAGCGCACACTCCTTCTCGAATATGAATTTCTGGGTGGGGGTCCAGCCTGTTCCGCCATCTTCCTTCGGCCAATGATAGGCGACCCATCCCTTTTCATAGAGAATGCGGTGCCATTCGAGGCCAATGTCAGGCTCGACGAAAACCCCGGGAGAACGGCGGGCTCCGTCGCGCAGCCGCTCAGGCAGCGACTCTGCAAGAAAAGTCCGAACTTCCTCGCGGAATGCAAGATCTTCGGAGGAGAATTGCATGTCCATCAGTTAATCCCCTTCACGCAATGCCCACTCAATGCCGCGCCGCAACAGGTCATAATAGACATCGTAGTTCCAGGCGCACCGCTCAGGGTGCGGATAGAAATCGGCCATTCCCGGCAGGTCGTAGTGCCCGCGGCAATGTCCGAGGGCGTTGTAGACGATCCGGCCTTTGCCGATATCACGAGTGTAAAGAATCGGGACAGAAGTCGCGCCCCATTTCCCATCAACGAATCCCGTCGCATCACCCTCGAAATGTGTCTGCATGAGAGTGTCTATGGGCGCGGTTGTATGAGACAAATAGAGTTCGTCGACGACATCAAAATCGTCAATCCCGCGTGTCAATTCATGGTCGCGATTGACGACTTCCACTCGGAAGGGACCAATCGGCGGATGCGCCTTGAATTGGGTGCCAAGCATTTCCATGACGTCTGGCCTGTCGTTCGGCGCGTCGACCAGACCGCTTTCCGTGAACACAAGAATCGAATTGGTGCCGTGCAAAGCAAGCCATTTTCCGCCGGTTTCCAGCCAGCTGCGGATGGCAGTGGCCTCTTCCTTGGTTGGCATAAGATCGCAGGTGTAGCTGACGAGAAAGCGGCACTGCTTGATCCTGTCTATGTCGCCATAGTCGCAGGCAACGGTCGTGCGGACATAGGGATGTTCCGCGAGCAGCTTCAGCAATTCAAGCCGGGCATAATCAATGTCATGATATTTTCCAGCGGCCACGAAATGGGCGTCGATACGTTTTGGAGGTGTATGGCTCATGACATTCAAGACCTTATGGATCCGCCGCCATCGACCGTGAAGTCGCAGCCGGTCGTGAAACTTGCCTGATCGCTGGCGAGGAAGACCATTGCGCGGGCGACTTCTTCGGCCTCGCCGATCCGGTTCATGGGGTGCGCAGCCGCAAATTGAGTTTCGATCATGTCGGGGTCGGCCTGACCGGAAAATTTGTATCGGTCATACATGGCCGTGCGAATGGCGCCGGGATGAACCAAATTGGCCCGGATGGGCAGACCGCGCGCCGCGCAGTCCAGGGCAATCGTACGCGTCAAAGCCTGAACACCTGCTTTTGAAGCACCATAGGCCGCAAAAGTCGCGCCGGGTCGGATCGCTTGCATCGATCCGATATTGACGATTGCACCGGGCTCTCCCGTTGCTTCCATAGCAGGAAGTGCTGCCCTGCAGCCGTAGAAGGTTCCGGTCAGATTGATGTCAATTGTGCGCTGCCAGCTATCCAGATCGACATCCACGACATTGCCAGGTTCGGAGATGCCTGCGACGTTGAAAAGGATATTGAGCTTGCCAAACCGGTCGACACAAGCCTTGACCGCATTTTGCCACTGGGAGAGGTCGCGGACATCGAGTGACACGGCGGCAGCCTTGGCCCCCAGCTTCGCGGCGAGGGCTTTGGCCTTTTCGATCTGTACATCTGCCAGCATCACGCTTCCGCCTTCGGCAATGATCATTGTGGCAGCTGCTGCCCCAATGCCCTCCGCACCGCCCGAAATCAGCGCAACCTTACCCTCGACGCATCCCATTTCAGACTCCTAGCGTTCCAGGATCGCGACAGCGGAAAGCCCCGGCGCCCCATACACATGGCTGTAACCGATCTTTGGGTTGCCCGGCACTTGCCGAGCCCCGCCACGGCCGCGCAGTTGCTGCACATTCTCATAGACCTGGCGAAGACCCGATGCTCCAATGGGTTCACCGCAGGCAAGGCAACCACCGTCGGTATTGACGGGCAGCCGCCCGCCAATCTCCGTTCGACCTTCAGCAAGCCATTGTTCCTGGTCACCATCTGCACAAAAGCCATTTTCCGCCATATGCATAATTTCGGCGCCGCTCTCGGTGTCTTGCAGCTGCGCAACATCGACATCCTCGGGACCAATCCCGGCCCCTTCGAATGCGGCCTTTGATGCCAGCTCGGTTGGCTTCCCGCCCTCAGTTACGCTGATTCCGGCCTGGAATACTTCAAAGCTGTGCGGTGGACGGCTGCGAACCGAGATATTCGCGATCTTGACGCCATCTGCTCCCAGTTCGCGCATCTTGCGCTCGCTCGCGAGGATCAGGGCCACGCCGCCTTCAGCAGGCGAGCAGAACATGAATTTTGTCAGCGGATCATTGATCATCGGAGCATTGAGGATCGTATCCAGGTCCACTTCAGTGCGGCGCCATGCATGATCAGTCTTTGCGCCATTACGGAAGGCCTTTTCCGCCACAAGGCCAAGTGTTTTGCGGCTGATGCCGTATTTTTGCATGTAACGCTGAATCTTGAGCGCAAAGAATTGCGTCGTCAGCATCATGCCGGTTTGCCCATACCAGGCTGGCAATCCATAACTTGCCGGGTCAGCATTAAAAGCGCCGCGATCATGCTTGTCGAACCCGGTTGCCAGCGCGAGATCGAACGCCCCGGATGCGACGGCGTATTTTGCAGAGGCAAGAGAGCTTCCCCCCGTCGCACAGCCGTTGGCAACATTTACGAAGGGCAGACTCGTCAGACCCAGTTCATTGACCATGATATCAGCTGCGCCGGATGATGCCGAACCGCCATAGGCGCAGCCGATATCGCTCCACTCCAGCCCAGCATCGGCAAGTGCCTGTCTTACAGCGAAAACGCCCTGTTCGCGACCCGATCGACCTGCTGTCCGGCCGAAGGGATGAATACCCGCACCAATGATATAGACGTCGCTCATGATTGCTTCTCCGGACGGAATGCAAAAGTGGTATGGACAGCATTAAAGGGGACGATCACGAACTCCATCGGCATCCCGAGTTTCAGGTCTCCAATGGCCGCGTCGACAATAAGGCTTTCAACGATGACTTCGCCCGGCAGCTCAATATAGCCGAGCAAGTAGGGTTTGAAGTCGTGCGGCCCTTCGCCGGGTCCTTCATAGGGCGACTTTGGACGGAACTCCTGGCTCGTGAAGGACCATAATGTTCCCTTCCTCAACAAAGGATAGGGTTCGACACCAGCCGCAGCATCCCCTTCCGGCATCGGAAAGACAATTTCGCCCGAAGGCAGGCGTCCGCCAATCAGGTGCGGCTCGGCCTCTTCCGTCCAGAGATTCTTTGCAATTGGTGTCAGACTGCTCATGCGGCCTCCGCGTAATCCGTTAATGTGGTGTCGCTGTCGCCCAGAAACGCGTTGAGCAGCATCACGCGCTTCAAACCGTGACCAATCGACAATTCATCTGTTATTCCCATCCCGCCGTGAAGCTGGACGGCTTCGCGCGCGATAAAGCCGGCCTGCTCCCCGATGAAGGCCTTCGCCCCGGCGGCACTGCGGTGCCAGCTCGTTCCATCGCTGCGATCCTGCATGGCGGCCCGATAGAGCATCGATCGCGCTTGCTCGAGCTGCGCATAACAATCGACGAGACGGTGCTGGATTGCCTGAAATGTACCGATGGAAACCCCGAATTGCTCCCTCTGCTTCACGTAATCCAGCGTGTCATCGAACAGGCGCTGCGCTAGCCCCAGCAATTCGCCGGCCGCAATCAACCGTACGTCTGCCACGATGCCCGTCAACGCGTTCTGTTCAAGAACAAAGACAGCGTCTGCGGACAATTCCACGTCGTTGAGGCGCAGTTCGCAGGCCAGACTGCCATCAACGAGCCGATATATGTGTCTGTCGACGCCCGTACTGTCTCCGGAAACGAGGCAGAGGACGAGGGTGCCATCCCTCGTCGCGGAAACCAGAAAATCATCCGCTATTGCGCCACCCAAGACAAACGTCTTTTCGCCGCGGAGGGTTTGACGTCCACCATGAACAGTAACTTTCGTGGTTTGTGGCTGAAGATTGTATCGGCCACGTCGCTCAGCCAGTGCCGCAGCCACGATACGGTCGCCGTCAATTAAGGGTGCAATACCGGCCGTTGCCCCCGCTGCGGTGAGCAGGCGCAGTGGAAGTACCGCATTTTCGATCCAGGGGTCCGGTGCCAGGCCGTGACCAAGCGATTCCGCAACAATGGCGAGATCCATCGAGGACCCGCCGATGCCGCCATCGTCTTCATCTGCGCAAAGTGCGATGAGACCAAATCCTGCAAGCTCCCGCCAGCGTTCGCGGTCGTACGCACCGTCCGATTTCCTCAGCCGTTGCCGCGCTGGCACGTCCATCTTTGCCGAAAAGCGCTCAACTGTTGCCTTGAACAGCGTCTGCTCTTCGGACAGGTCGAAATTCATCCTGCCCTCCGGAAGGTGATCGGCAAGCGCGTCACCCCGCGCAAGAGAATATTCGGGAGGACCCTTATGCCCGATTCGTCAGAGATTGCGAAATGATCCAGCCGATTGAGCAGTTCGTCAAAGGCGACAAACAATTCCTTGCGGCTGAGCATGTTGCCGACACACATGTGCGGGCCGCGCCCGAAAGCCAAATGTGTCTTGGCATTGGATCTCTCAATGTCGAATTTGTCAGGATCGGGGAATTTGGCGGGATCCCTGTTGGCAGCGGCGTAGCGCAATTGCACTGTCGCCCCCTTGGGTATCTTGACCCCGCCGAGTTCTGCATCCTCTTTTACGACGCGCCACATGCCCGCGCTTGGCGTTTCGTAGCGCAGTGCTTCCTCGACCAGATTGAGCATCAATTTGGGATCGCGCCCCCCGGCCGCTGCCTTTGCCTTGGCCATTTGGTCGGGGTTGCGGATCAACTGCAGCAAGCCTCCCGCCAGAGTAGAGGTCGTCGTTTCGTTCCCCGCGACCATGAATTGCTGCATGATCGACATGATTTCCTCATCGGTCAGTGGCGTTTCTCCCTCGATCCGCGCCTCGACCAGATCAGTGAGCAGATCGTCACCGCCATTTGCCCGGCGATCGTCGATCTTGCCCTTCATGTATTTCTGATATTCGATAAAGCTTCGCGCACATTCGATCTCACGCTCACGGTCAATCATTTGGCTGAACCGGTCGACAGCACAATCCGACCAGTATTTGACCTGCTTCGGATCGTTGTCGAGGCCGATCTGCTGGGCAATCATCGCCACCGGCAGCGGAATCGCAAATGCCTCCACAAACTCGCATTCGCCCTTGTCAGCCATGGACTCGATCAGCTCGATCGACTTTGCACGCATGTCTGCCTCGATTGCATTCACCCGCGGAGCCGAGAATGCGAGGTTCACCAGTTTGCGATTGCGCGTATGGACAGGGTGATCGGCGGTGAGAAGCGTTGGAGGATTGTCCCAACCTTCCGCAAGGATGGCATCAATCTCCGGATCCTGTTTGGCCATCAACGAACCGAAATCATTCGAAAAGACCTCGGGGCGGCCTGTTGCCTCGGCACAAAGGTCATAACTGAACACGATAAACGTGTTCATTTCAGGTATGTGCGCGACCTTCGTCCCTTCACCGTGGACTTCGCGATAAAAGTCGAAAGGGTCGACCAGCGTCTCATGCGAGAACATCTTGCTGTAGTGGCCCATGCAATGACTCCGAAATGCAGTTACTCAAGATTCCCTTTAGTCAGTCCAACGTGCCGCAAGCGATGCATGAAAATGTTAGGCTGCGGTTTTTGCCGGAATTCAGTCCGATCGCGCAACAAAGCCGAGCGCGTTTGAAATCAGTCTCCGGACGTTTGGATTGGCATAGGTTTCGGGCCCGTCGCCGAATTGCAGATAGGCCAGGTCGGCGTTGCGGGCCGGCTTGGTCCAGGCAACGCAATTGCTGCCGGTCGGATGGTCCCAGCCCTTATTGTCGAACATCCGGCCAGCCACCGCTGCAGCGGCAGAGTAGAAATTGCCTGCGAGGAAATCATGCTCTGCCCTGATCAATGGAAAGATTGAATCCTCAAAGATCTGGGCGAGATAGAGTTCGTCCGTCATTTCAAAGTCTGGAGGCAGGCCTTCTGTAATTGGATGGCTGGCGATGACTGTGGCGCGATAGGTTACATCGTGCCGGTACCCGGAGTCCGGCACTGGTCGACCTCGAACTTCTCCTGGCTGATAAAGGAAACGGCCGCCAATAATCTCGGACCATTCGGGCCAGAGAGCCCATCCGGCAATCGCATGATGCATGGCAACTGCCCCGCGACCCTTCTCAAAGCGGTCGATCATGGCGCGCTTGAACGCGTCGCTGGGTGGCTGCACATCGACAATGCCATTTTCGAAGCGATAGCCGGGCATGTCATAAAACAGCATGGCATCAGCGCTGGCCGCGGTTCCCTCCGCAACCATCCGCTCAGCTTCGGGGTGGATCAGATGCGTTACAGTCCAATCCGTCAAGCTCCCGAGCAAATCGGCAAAAGCATCTTCGTCATAGGGATGCCCTCCCGACAGCACGAGTAAGTCTCGAGGCATCAGGCGATCCTCAGGATCATCTTGCCTTGATTGGTTCCGCTGAACAGGCGCATGAATGCATCAAATGCATGCTCAATGCCATCGTCAATGTGCTCGTCGACCACAATACGGCCCTGTGCTGCCCATTCACCCATTTTTGCCGCGCCTTCGCCAAAACGCGCAACATAATCAGCGACGAGCAAGCCGCGAATGGACGCGCGTTTGACGATCAGTCTCCACAGATTGCGCGCGCCCACCGGTTCAGGCGAATTATACTCACTGATCAGGCCACATAGTCCAACGCGAGCGTGCATGTTGAGGTTCATCAACCCGGCATCGAGGACAATCCCACCGACATTCTCAAAAATCACATCGACACCATTGGGTGCTTCCTTGGCGATCGCAGCGACAAGGGCTGCCTCGTCCTTTCCCCGATAATCGATGGCTGCGTCAAAGCCGTAACGGTCCACCAAGCGTGCGCATTTTTCGGCACCGCCTGCGATACCGACCACCCGACAGCCCTGGATCTTGGCAAGCTGCCCCACGATTGAACCCACGGCCCCCGCCGCGCCGGAAACAAGAACAGTCTCACCGGCCTTCGGCTCGCACACTTCGAGCAAGCCGAAATAGGCTGTCATTCCCACTGCACCGAAAAGAGAGAGATAGTTGGTCACACTGGGCACGATTGCGGGATCGATCGGTTGCGTAAAACCGCCGGCAGCGGAAACGGAATAGTCTTCGATGGCATGGAGCCCCATGACCCATTGACCGGGAACGAAACCTTCCGCCCGGCTCTCCTCGACAACGCCAATCGTGCTGGCCCGCACAGGCGCGCCCAGCGGAATCGGCGGCATATAGCTATCCGCGTCGTCCATCCAGCCGCGCATTGCAGGGTCGAGCGAAGCATAGTGGTTGCGAATGAGAAACTGTCCATCCGCAATTGACGGCTTGGGCTCGGTAACCAGTTCAAAGTCCTGCGCCACTGGTTCTCCTTGCGGACGACGGCGGAGGAGAAACCGGCGATTATCTGTCATTCTGTTTTTCCTTCAGGAATTTGCAGCGGAAATTTTCACAGGAATTGCGCTCTGCAGGGCTTGCCCAGTGATCGGATCGAAATCGACTTCATCGCTCGTCAGGCGATTGGTTGACCCTCCTACCTCGCGAACATTGTGTTTGCCTGCCTCACTGTCACCAAAGGCGTGCGCCATTGATATCAGACCTCTCCGGACGCGGTCGCTGCCTTTCACGACCCCATGGATGGAGGCATGGGCCGAAGTGATTTCGATGATGTCGCCATCCTTCAATCCGCGCTCTGCAAGATGATCGGGGTGCATGTAGGCCGGGTTGGTCGTGACTTTCCGTCCGAGGTTCTTGAGCGGTTGCCCGATCGAATTGAACCGCGCTTTCGACCGGCGCGAGATGAGCCGGAAATCGAAACCGGCGCGACGGGCCGCATCAGCACCATATTTCTCTAGCTCTCTGGGCATGGCCCCGGCGGCGAGGTTGAACCGATTTTGCTCGGCGGGATCGCCAGCTTCAACCAACGGATGCAATTCGTCATAAATCACAGCTGCGCCACCGGCCTTGGCCGCATCCTTGCGAACCTGACTGGGTGGCACAAGGCAGCCCGCTGTCATGAGATCGAGAAACACTTCCTTGGGGGGAGGCGAATCTCCATCCATAGGCAACGGTCCTCCAGCAAGGGTAATTTGCAACCCCAGGTTCTTGGCCAAGTGCCAGAACATCTCATATTCGTCGATCACATCGCCCGGCGCCTTGGCGAGTGCTTCGGTGTACCGTGCATAGGCCCGCTCATGCCACCATTCGGAAAGATTGGTGATGTCTTCACGTTCCAGGCATTGTTTCGGTGCGAGCACTACATCAGCACGCTTCGCGCTTGCGCTCATCCAAGGATCGACCTGTACAAACAGTTCGAGGTCGTCCAGCGCCCGGCGCATCTTGAGTTGGTTGGGAAAACCAACCTCAGGATTGCCGCCGACCGAGATGAGTGCCCTGATCTGGCCTTCGCCCGGCGTCAGGATTTCGTCGGCCATTACGTTGCAAGGCATCTCGAGGCCGAGCTGGCCAAGGCCGCGAAAACGACTTTTCGCCATGCCAGGGGCACCGAACAATTCTACAGGGGCCGCGACCTGGGCACGCGTCGGAGCCCGCGGCGAGGTGAAGACGCGTGGCGCACTGGCCTTTTCACCTTCCTGGATAAAGCGTGCGCAAATCGTGTTCATGCACGTGGCGAGATATTCGGTGAGCGTGCCATTGCCCGCCATTTCCGGACCAGTTCCCGTAACCGCGCAGCCCTTCGAACCGCTGGCAAACATCCGCGCAGCGCGCACCAGCTCGTCTTTGTCGACGCCTGCACGTTCTGCGGCCACTTCTGGCGGGAACTTTGCCACGGCTGCGCTCAATTCTTCAAAGCCGTCGACATGCGCCGCAACAAAGTTACGATCGTAAAGGCCTTCATTGATGATCACATTGAGCATACCCGCAAGCAGTGCCGGGTCTTCGCCTGGCTTCACCGGCAAATAGATGTCAGCCAAAAGACCAACCTCCGCAAGACGGGGATCGGCCACAATCAGCTTCAGACCTTCCTTCTTGCGTTCGCGTATGCGCTTGGACGGGCTGAATGGCGGCACGCCGCCAACCGGCGAATAGTGAGAGACGATGGGGTTGTTGCCAATGAACAAGGCGACGTCCGCATCCGAAAAATTGTTTACGCCGCCTTCCCACTTACCATAGCGTGCGGTGGTAAAGACCTTCGCGGGCTGATCGAGCGTGACTGAAGTGAAGAAGTGCTTCGTGCCGATCGCCTGGGCAAAGCTGTATGAGGCGACCCAAGCCGCGCTGTTCTGATACCCGCCGGAGCCCATGAAGACAGCAACGCTATCGGGCCCATATTTGTCGATGATGCGCCGAAGCTCTGACGAAACATGCGCAAGCGCCTGTTCCATCGGCGTTTCCTTGAATTGACCGTCGCTGCCGCGGACAAGCGAATGATGCAAGCGGTGCTCTGCATTGTGCGAATCGGGCAGTTCGCGTCCCTTCATGCAGGTATATCCGCCATACTCCGGATCGTCGGGATCACCCCGGACAGCCGCTACTTTGCCATCCTCGATATCGACCAGCATCGCGCAATTGGCGTGGCAAAATCGGCAGAAGGTTTTGTGTGTCTGTATGCCCATGGGTGCAACTCCTCTCACTGTGATACTAGCGGCCCGAACTGGCCACGCGACTGGCAATTTTGGCTGTAGCGTGCGCCCACCCCGCCTGTGCATAGCGGCTTCACTGAGATTCTTTGACATCGGTATTTTGGAGAAGGCATGTGACGATCGTAGCGCGACAGTGGTTGCTGAATGGACACCCGAGGGGCCGCGGCATTCTGGATAGTGATTTCAAGCTGGTCGAAACTGAATTGCGCGATCCCGGTCCGGGCGAAATGCTGCTGAAGACCCGTTGGCTTGGTTTCGATCCGGCTCAGAAAGGCTGGATGGAGAATATCGCCGATTATGTTGCGCCGATGGCGATTGGCGATGTCATGCGCGGCTCGGGGATTTGCGAAGTCCTTGAAAGCAACGGCGGCCGCTTTTCGAAGGGTGATCTGGTTTTCGGAACAACAGGCTGGACCGATCACCTTGTCAGTGATGGCGCCGAGCTGACCAGGATTGAAACCGACCTTTCCCCGACTGCCGTGCTTTCTGTGTTGGGGACAACTGGGGTCACGGCCTATTGCGGATTGTTCAAGGTCGGCAAGCCCGTTGCGGGTGACACCGTTCTCGTGTCCGGTGCGGCCGGTGCGACCGGATCGATTGTAGGCCAGCTGGCGAAGATTGCCGGATGCCGCGCCGTTGGCATTGCCGGTGGTGCTGACAAGTGCAAATGGCTTGTTGAAGAGGCCGGATATGACGCCGCGATCGATTACAAGGCGGGCGATGTCCGCCGGCAAATCAAAGAGCATTGCCCGAATGGCGTCGATGTCATTTTCGACAATGTCGGCGGTGCGATCCTGAATGACATGCTTGCGCAGATTGCGACAGGTGCTCGTGTTGTCATATGCGGGGGAATCAGCCGTTACGAAACGGGCAGCCTCCCGGCCGGGCCGCAGAATTATTTCAACCTGGTCTTCCGGCGTGCAAGCATGGCCGGGTTCATTGTGCTCGACTGGGCCCCCGAGTTTCCTGCCATCCGCAAGCGTTTGGAAGGCTTTGTGAGGGACGGCCATCTCGCTTATCGCGAAGACATCCAGCACGGTTTCGAAAATGCGCCCACCACGCTCAAGCGGCTCTTCACCGGAGACAACCGCGGGAAGCAGTTGCTGCAGATTTAATGGACGCGAGCTTCAGGAGCGCGACGTCTTGCATTGGCCGTCGCGCTCCCAAGTGCTGACTTAGTCTATCCAAATTTTTCGGTCGGCTTGCCCTCTGCTCCATAAACCGGCCCTTCGGCATCGACGCGATATTTCTTGCTGACAGCATTGGTCAGGCCTGAACGCCCGATATGGGCAAGCATGCCGGCATATTGCGGGCCAGCAAAGTGCGCAGCCAGTGCGTCCTCGCTTTCCCATTCTTCGAACACATTGACGCGCGAAGGATTGTTGAGATCGGCGCTCCAGTCATAATGGATGCAGCCAGGCTGTGACAAAGCACCGTCAATCCATGGCTGCGCGGAACGCAGCGCGTCATCGCGCTGAGCCGGTTCGAGATCTATCTGAGCGGAAATTACGATTTTGGCCATTTATCCCTCCTGCGGATTATATTCGGCGACGATGCGGAAAATGCGGCGTGTGAAAAGCCAACGGCCGCCTGATTTGACCAACTCGTCTTCATAGAGCCCGCCAACCGCGCGCGTCTTGCCTTCCTTCGTCAACATGAATTCCTGCGTCTGGACACGCGCCTTCGCACGATCGCCGTCGATTTCGATCATGCATGGAATGCAATGAAAGCTCACGGCAGTAAGTCCGCTCATTGCGCCCTTCCAAAGTTCGACGATCGCCGTGCGGCCCTCGACTTCCATGCCCATCAGGCTCCAGTGAGCGTCTTCAGCCCATACGCTGGCCCATGTGTCTGCATCGATCCGGACAACGCCGTCCGCATAAGTACCGTTAAGTTCCTGGATCGCCACGCGATCCTCCAAAGGCCCAATGAACATCACTGTCTCCCGTTTCTGGATCGCTTATCGCTGCGAGCACGCCTGCGCTACAATGGTTATTTTTGGGAAGGGCGCGATGCGATTCAGGCTGCTACACTGACATTCTAAACTGGATAGGGAGATTTTGGCTGTGGCACGTTTGGCAGGAAAAAAGGCAGTCATCTTGGGTGCCGCAGGCAAGGACAATATGGGCCAGACAATCGCCCGGCTTTTCGCAAGAGAGGGTGCAGAAGTGCTGGTTGCCGGTCGCAAGGCTGGTCCGCTCGAGGAACTGGCAAAAGAATTGGGTGGCCACTGGGCTCTGTGCGACATCTCCGATCGGGCGCAGGTTCGGGCCCTGGCAGAGACTGCGGCTTCGAAAATGGGGCGTGTCGATGCTGCAATCAATGCGACAGGATGGGGGCTTCTGGCGAGCCTTATTGACACCACTGAAGAGCAGCTTGATCAAATCGTCGACCTGCAGTTCAAGGGCGTCCACCACTTCCTGCAAGCGTTCGTTGAGCAGATGATTGCCCAAAAGCCTCAGGGCGGATCACTCATTTCACTTTCTTCGGCGACGACCAAGGCCCTGATCAACAACCATGCAGCTTATATCGGCACCAAGACAGGGGCGGAGGCACTGATCCGCTGTGTGGCCAATGATTATGGCCAGTATGGCATTCGCGCGAACACTGTTTCGCCTGCCTTTACCGAATCGCCAATGACCGCGCAGTCTTTTGCCGTGCCGGGACTGGTCGATGCATTCCTGCCGAAATATCCATTGGGCAGGCTCAACACGTCGGACGACGTTGCTGCAGCTTGCCTATGGCTTTGCAGTGATGAAGCGTTTGTTACAGGTCAGAACATCCAGCCAAATGGCGGCCTGACCTTGCGCGGAAATCCGCAGGCTGTGGACATCGAACGCTCCGTTGGAGCTGCAATGGCTGCTGCCAAAGGCTGATCGGGGCAGCTCAATACTGAGCTGTTCCCCCGTCGACGCTGATCATCGCTCCTGTGATGCCGCCGCCTTCGTGGGAGGCAAGGAGCAGCGCAACTGCAGCGACTTCTTCTACGGTATTGGGTCGTTTGATTGCGGATTCCTGCGCAAAGAGATTGATCATTTCGTCAAGCTCCATGCCCATGGTCTTGGCAACGAGCGGGCCGTTTTCGCGGATGATATCCGTTATGACCATACCCGGGCAGATTGCATTGACGGTGATTCCATCAGCACCGACTTCGCGCGCCAGCGACTTTGTCATGCCGTTGATGGCATGTTTGGCTGCGGTATAGGCCGTGAATATCGGCTTGCCATGCTTGCCTTCCATTGAGGAGATGTTGATGATCCGACCACTCTTGCGTTCCAACATTGGACGCAAAGCGCGGCGCGTCGCCCAGAAGGTGGAGTAGACGTTCCATTTCATTGCCTGGTCAAAGGCCTCGTCAGACAGGTTGACCATGGGCTGCAGATCGCCGGCTCCGCCCGCATTGTTGACGAGAATATCGATCGCACCGAAATGCGTGACCGTCTGGTCGATGAATCCCTCGATGTCGCCCTGTTCCATCGCATCGCCAGCAATGAAGATCGCGCGATCGCCAACGCCAAGTTCGTCGAGAACACGTTGGCCCTTCTCCGTGTTTCGCGCCATCAGTGCGACGCTCGCGCCTTCGGCCAGGAATGCTTCCGCAATTCCGCGTCCCAGTCCGGCAGTGCCGCCGGTGATTGCTGCAATCTTGCCTTCGAGTTTCATGTCATTCTCCCTGATTGACACGTAGCGCCGGATTGCGCGCGCCGCACCTCATCAAAATAAAGGGTTGTTGTCGCGCAGTATCAGCGGTCCAAAGCGGATCATGAGTGATTGCGATATAATTGTGCTTGGCAGCGGTGCCGCGGGAATGACTGCGGCATTGGCGGCCCATGAAGCAGGTGCGCATGTTCGTCTGATCGAGCGGTTTGATCGAGTTGGAGGAACTTCCGCTGTTTCCGGCGGTGTAATCTGGGTGGCAGACAATCCGCGCATGCGCGCCGCAGGCCTGGCTGACAGCCGGGAGGAAGCGCTCTCCTATTTTCGGGCCCTTGACCACGGAGACTTGCGCGATGACCTGATCGAGGCCTTTGTGGATACGGGCCCGGAAGCATTGGCGTTTCTTGAAGCGATCGGGGCGCTCAAGGTTGCCCTGCTTGCCGGCTATCCGGACTATTATCTGGATCGGCCAGGCGCCAAGCCGGAGGGCGGTCGCGCGCTCGATCACGATCTCTATTCACTCGATGATCTGGGTGATTGGGCTGGCCGGATTTTCGCGATCGAAGAGCCCAAGCCGATGATGCTTCGCGAAACGCCGCTGGGCGGAGGGTCGGGCGTCGTCGCGCCAGAGGAAATCGGTCGGCGCATGGCGCACAATGAACGTGGGTTCGGCCAGGCCATGGTGGCCCGGCTGCTCAAGGCATGTCTGGATCGCAAGATCGTGCCAGAGCTGGGCGTGGAGACCAAATCGCTCATCGTCGAGGACGGTCGCATTTGCGGCATTCGCGCCCTGAAGGACGGGCATGCCTTCGAAGTGCAAGCGGCGCGCGGCGTGGTGCTGGCGACCGGCGGCTTTGAATGGGACAAGGATCTGCGGCAGGGCTTTTTGCGGGGTCCGGCGAACCACCCCGCATCTCCCCCGACTGCACGCGGCGAAGGGCTTGCGCTGGCCATGTCGGCAGGGGCGAGCCTTGGCAACATGACGAGCGCCTGGTGGGCCCCGACGCTGGCGCCAAGCGGCAGCCGCTGGGCCGGGGGAGAGCAGCGTGCCTCACCGATGCTGATCGAACGGACGGTGCCACATTCCATCATGGTCAATCGGTCTGCCAGGCGCTTTTGCAACGAGGCCGCAAACTATTCTGCACTCGCCGGTGCCTTTCATACCTTTGATCCCCAAAGCTATGACTATCTGAACCAGCCCGCCTGGCTGATCTTCGATGCGCAATATCGTGCTCGCTACCCGATCGAGATGGTCATGCCGAAAGACCCGCTGCCCGATTGGGTCATTGAAGCGCCGACGCTTGAGGCGCTCGCGGCCCGCATCGGGATCGATGGCGATGCGCTAGGCGCGACCGTCGAGCGGTTCAACAGTCACGCCAGAGCCGGCAGCGATCCGGACTTCCACCGTGGGACGAGTGCTTACGACCATTTCTATGGCGACCGTTCTCGAGAGGGGACGGCTGTGACGCTCGGGACGATCGAAGTCGCGCCCTATTTTGCCGTTGAGGTCCACATGGGCATGCTGGGCACGAATGGCGGCCCGAAGACGGATGGTTTTGCCCGGATCCTCGGGCATGACGGTCGGCCAATTGCCGGGCTCTATGGCGCCGGAAACGTCATCGCTTGCCCAACGGGAGGTGTTTATGCCGGAGCCGGAGGCACGCTTGGGCCGGCCCTGACCTTTGGCTACATCGCCGGGCAAAGCGCGGCCCGCCGCGACAATATCTAGGGATCGGCATTCAGCTTTCTAGCGCGCGGCCTGAATCCAGCGGTCGATCGTATCATGGAAGAAGCGCACGCGATCCTCCTGTCCTGCAAGGACGCCGCCGTCATAACCACGCGAGCGCAAGCCCTTTTGCTGGTTTGACCAGATGGAAACATCCTGATCAATTCCCGGACCGCAACTCAGTTCGCCGACTGCCCCACGTTTGTGTTCGACCGGCTTGGACTGGTCCACCATTTCGCCCATGGAATAGCTGAAATATTCGTTCTGGCCATCAGGGAACCAGGTGAAATACCACATGTCGAACACGCAGCGTTCCGGATCGGTCGGATGCGGATCTGCCCGCAGCCAGATGCAGCCATCGGGTTTCAGGCTGAAGCTGATGTTCGGGAAGACGGTGAAATGATAATGGTCGGTCAACTGGTCGTCGTGAAAACGCGTATAGTCATAGCCCTTGGCGGCACCATTTGCGCGCTTGGCCTTTTGCAAGGCGGCCCGGATTGACAGCGGATCCTGCTCGAAGTCCTTGGGATCAAGTCCCCAATAGCGCAGTTCGCGGTCCATCATCGCCAGGACAGTATCCGTGTGGCCCGCAAGCGCACGCGACGGGCGGGATCCCGGCATGAACATGCGGGCATGCCCATAAGGTTCATACAGGTCGAACTGACATTCCTTGTAACTCTGCTCCATCACGTAGCGCGTCTGGGGATGGACAAAGGGCAGGTGATAACTCTCGTTGAAATTGTCCTGCACGATCTTCCAGTTGAAATCACCGTCAAGTGTGACCCAATGCGTCCGGCGCATCTTTTCCATCTGATAGCATTCAATCTGCGGCATCACCGGGCCCAGATGTTCCGCCAGCGTCGTTGCGTCAGGGTCCATATTGACCCAGACAAAGCCGGCAAAAGTCTCACACCGCACGGGTTTGAGAGTCACCCTGCCGCAGGGGGACCCGCCCGCAAAATCTTCGGGGCAGGGAACAAACTTGAGATTGCCCTCAGGCGCGAAGCGCCAGCCGTGATAGGCACAGGCTATGTTCTTGGAATGACCCTGCTCAGCTTCGACCAGCCGGTTACCGCGATGCGGGCAGACGTTATAAAAGGCGCGAACCAACCCGTCCTCGCCACGCGTGACCAGAATCGACTCCCGTCCAATCTCGTAAGTGAAATAGTCTCCGGCTTCGGGTATCTGTTCTTCCAGCCCGCCGATCAGCCAGGCCCGCGTCCAGATGGCATCCCATTCCGCTGCCATGAAGTCTTGCGACCAATAGCGTTCGCCAGAAATGGGGCGGTTCGACAATTTGGGTTCGGCCTGTTTGGCCATGTCGATCCGGGCGGGACCTTTGGGAGTGTCGAGCAGAGTTGCCATTGTTCTAGCGCTTTCGGGGGGTGAAGACGATATGAAGGGCTTCAAGGCTGCGAAGCAGGAAATGCGGGCGAATGCGGAAATCATTCTTCCCTTCCGCAAAATCCATGTCTTCGAACCGGTCGATGACGGCCGTGAAGCCCCAGGTCAGCTCGCGCCGCGCGAGCGGGGCGCCAAGGCAATGGTGCGTCCCGGAGCCGAAACCCATGTGCGAGCCAGCCCGTGGCCGATCAAGATCGATTGAGTCCGGACATTCGAATGCCCGTTCATCGCGGTTGGCTGCAGCGAACCGGACGTTGACTACAGCCCCCGCCGGGATGGTCATGCCGCTCAATTCGGTATCACGGGCGCAAAAGCGCATCAGGCTCTGGACAGGCGATTCAAGCCTGACGACCTCCTCGACAAAGGTTTTCATGTAACGATCGGGATCCGATTTCAGCTTGTGCCAGACGTCCTTGTTCTCGATGAGCAGCTTCATCCCCGCTGCGAGGGCGTTGGTGGTCGTTTCGCTGCCACCAACGAAGGTATCCGCCATCATTTCGGCGTGCAGCTCATTGTCATTGAGCGGCCGGCCCCAGCCGTCGATCACTGTATTGACGAGGACACTGATCAGGGATCCATCAGGCTCCTTGCGCAGTTTCTCGAAGATTGGCTGGAAGTAGTGCTGGGCTTCGATCTCGCGATCGACCATCTCCAGTTCGAGTTCTTCGGGAAGCATCATGGAAATGCGCTGGAAGAAGGCGTCGGTCCAGCGCTTGATCTGCCACATGTCCTCGCGCTTTGCGCCCATTTGCTCGCCAATAATGAACAGGGGCAGGGGCACAGCGAACTGTTCGACCCAGTCGCAATGACCATCATCGATGAAGCCGTCGATCAATTCATAGGCCAGGGATTGGACCAGGGGGTCGATGTCCTTGATTCGGCTGGGCTTGAATGCGTCATTGAACATCGCCCGCATCTGCTTGTGATTGGGATCGTCTCTTCCGGCCAATGTCGGCGCAGGAATCCAGCCCTTTTCCTCGAACCGCGCAGCGACTTTTTTTGCGCGCTCGATACTCGTGACGCTTGGCCGGAATGGCGTGTCCCTTGACGCGCTTGGAAAGCGCTCGGGATCGGTCAGGACAGTGCGGACATCCTCATAGCGCGTCACCACATAAACACCGGTGCCCGGCTGCTGGTAAACGGGGGATTCGTCACGCAGCGTACGATATGCGGGATAAGGACATTGCTGCACTTCAGGATCGAGCAAGTTGACCGTGATCGGCTGTTCCTTTCCCATCGTCTATCGCACCTCGATTTTTTCCTGGCCCCAAGGGGCGATTGTTGCGGCAGTCTGAAACGCGCCAGGCAATTCCTCGACCATGTGCCAGGTGGCGGCAAGCCGTCCGAAGCCGACAAAGAAGGCGCAGGTCATGCCCAGCTCCACGATCTCGCTTTCTGAAAAATGCTGCCGCAGGTCGGCATAGACAGCATCATCTATGGCAAGATGATCGGTCGCCATCAGTTCGCCGTACCGAATCGCAGCCTTTTCGGCCGCCGAGAGGTTTTCGGCCTCATGCGGGCGCTCAAGGGAGCAGACCGCTGCCTCGTCAACTCCATCAGCCACGGCATCGCGGTACCGGATCGCCATGCAGCTGCGGCATTGATTGAAAAAGGCAATCCGCAGGCGCACAAGTTCCACAAGTCGCTCCGACAATTGCCGGTTGCGTTTCAAGGCACCGCCGAACTGCATCAATCCGAGCGCCTGATCGGGGCAATGCGCGAAGTAGCGTGTGAGGCCCTGCTCAAGGGGCGTCGCTTGATCGGGGCGCGTTGCTTCGACAAGCCGGGCATCCCATTGATCCGGCGCGAGTGCTGAAATTCTGCTCATCGACTCCTCTCCAATCTGCCAATGGCGGAAGGATCATCGTTAGACCTAACCCTGTTGGTCCTGAACTGTCGAATTGGACAATCGTTCGGGGCAGGAGCTCAGGGTGACAAAACACCAAAACCATGAATTGAGTGCCATGGCTTGTCCCATGAGCCTCGCTGACGTGGACCTGTTTGGGCCCGGCGCCGCGGAGCATTGGTACGAGGCCTATGGCATATTGCATGAAGAGGCTCCGGTCCTGCGGCTTCCCGGCGAAGGGCTGACGCCGGATCGCGACGCTTTCGTGCTCACACGCCACGCCGATATTTCCCGCGTCGTGCGGGACTGGGAACGGTTTCCGCCGACGCTTTCGCTCTTGCTCGACCAGATCCGGGAGCAGGGTCGATTGCCGCACCATATGCCCGACCTTGACGCGATGGTGATTTCGATATTCTCGCTGCGCCCGACACCGGAGCTCTGGCGTGCTCACCGCAAGGAACTGACCGATCCCTGGGTCGGGCCGGGGGCAGGGCGCAATCGCGATGCCATTGTCTCTCATGTCGACAGCCTGATCGATGCATGGATCGACAAGGGCGAGGTCGAATTCGTCCGCGAATTTGCCCGACCGCTGCCGCAGCGCATGATGGCCACGATTCTTGGACTGCCGATGGAAGATATCGGCCAGCTCGAGATCTGGGGCAATGCCCAGGTCATGTCCTATGTTCACGGGACCGGTCACAACAACCGCATGACGGAAGAGCAGACGCGGGAAAAGTTCAGCCTGCTTGCCGGATTTTCCGACTATGTCCGCGCCAAGGTGAAGGAAAAGCGTGCGCAGCCTGCGGACGACATGATCAGCTTTCTCACCCAGGTCCATTATGAGGCGCTTGATCGGCGGCTGACGGATGAAGAGATCAACGGCATCGTCTATGCCATGCTCATCGGCGGGCTGGAGACCACGCAATATGCCATTTGCGAGCAGGCTCAGCTGCTGTGCGAAAACGACGGCTTGTTCGATCGTCTGAAGGCGGATCCGTCGCTCATTCGACCGTTTATTGAAGAGTCGATGCGGCTGCGGTCTCCCACCCAGGGCCTGTCGACGCGGATAACCAGCCGAGACGAGGAGTTTCAGGGCGTAAAGGTTCCAGCGGGCTCAACGTTGCACCTGCGCTGGGGCGCTGCGAATGTCGATCCCGAAGAGTTTGAGGAACCGTATCGGCTCGACCTCGAGCGAAAGGCGATAACGCGGCATCTGGCCTTTTCCGCAGGGCCGCGTGTCTGCCCCGGAGCTGGCCTTTCGCGACTTGAACAGACGATCGCCTGGGAACGGCTTGTGCACCGGCTGGATTCGCTTTCCTATGCTCCGGACAATCAGTTCATGCATCAGCCGGGCATCATGCTCGGCACATTGAAACTCAATCTCCATTTCACCAGACCAAGTGAGGCTGCCCAATGACGACGTTGCTCGCACATATCCGGATCAAGCCCGGCAAGGAATCCAAATGGGAAGCAATCATGGCCGACATGGTCGCGCAGACCTTCGCTACTGAAACCGGCGTGACGCGCTATGAGTATTGGAAGGGGCAGGAAGAAAACGCCTATTACTGTCTCCTGTCCTTTGCGGACAAATGGGCTTTCTATCGCCACCAGATGTCGCCGCATCACGAGGGCCATGACTTCGCGGATGTGCTTGCGGATATCCGTCTGGAATATGTCGATCCCGTGACCGGCGCGGGTGGCGGCCTCGCCCGGACTGAAGATTTGCCCCTTCCGCCGGATGCGGATGACGACTTGCGCACCGCTCAAACGCGGTTTCCTCTTTCTATCCCGACATGGTGGGCCAACAGGAGTTGATTGCATGGATGCTGCCCTTCAACACTTGCTCGACAAGCAAGCCATTTCCGAAGTCATCGCGCGCTATTCCCGGACACTCGACTGGCTGGATGATGACGGGCAGGCGCAGTGCTATTGGCCGGACGCCGATATCGATTATGGATTTTTCACCGGCAAGGCAGCGGAATTTGTCCCGGTCGTCATGGAAATCGAGCGCGCCAGCCAGCGGCGCTGGCATATGCTGTCGGGTCTTCAGATCAAGCTGGAATCCGACACGCGAGCGATTGGCGAGTGCTACGGCCTCGCGGCTGGGGTGCGAAACAATGACGGCCAGTGGAGCGGAAACCTCTATGGCGGACGCTATCTCGACGCATTTGAAAAGCGGGGCGGCGAGTGGCGAATTTCGCGCCGCAACTATGTCATGGACTGGAGCCTTCCGCTGCCGTCCCAAGCGGATGGCAAGACGGTTGGCGCCTTTCCGTTGCCCATTCTAGAGATCATTCGCTCGGGACATCCAGCCTATCGGCCGATGTAGACCCTCAAGGCTTATTCTCCCTCGGTCGGGTCCATGTAATCGCGATAGTAGGTGAGCTTGCCGTTGGCGACCTTGTACAGACCGCATCCGCCGCGGGACCCTGCGGGAGAATGCATTGTCCAGCGTGACCAGACGGCGTGATCGTCTCCGCAGATTTCGTCGATCGTGAAGTGGATCTTTCGCTCACCCATGACCTCGACCATCTTGCTCATGAATTTGAAAATCTCGTCCCGCCCCCGATAGGTTCCGTAGACCGGGTCTTCCAACAGCGCATCGTCCGCAAACAGTGAGACGAGCGCCGTATAGTCGCCGCTATCCTGAATCTTCCAGAATTGCTCGATGACCTCTTGAGCCTGTCCGGCCATATTGATTTCCTTTCGCGTGATGGGGTTATCCGGAGTTGAGTGTGCGCAGCGGATCCTGTCCGTCCCAGCCGCCCGCTGCACCAGCAACATGAGCATAAAAGCCGACCAGGCCATCCGAGGGCTCGTAGAGTTCGATCATATGGCCAAGCGTGGCAGTTGCATCGACAAAGGCGAAGCCGGTGCCTGTGGTGGTCTCGGCATACTGAGCCAACGGGACGCCCGCCTTCTCATAGTCCGCAATTGATTGATCAAGCTTGTCCACAAAAATGGCAAGATGGTGCAGGCCGAAGCGGCCGCTGCCCTGCGGATAAAGATCGTGATAGGCGCTTGGGTCAGCATTATTCTGCTGCACGAATTCGATCATTACCTGGCCCCATTGACCATAGGCACTGCTGTGATCGAGCGGTCTCGAAACACCCCTGTGTTCAGATCGAACGAGCGGAATATGGTCAAGAATGAAGAAGGGGCCCGAACCATATGTCTTGTGGTGAGCCATGGCTGCCGCCCGGATGTCCGCCACGAAATAGGCAATCTGGCGAACCGCCAGCGTCAATTTACGGCCCGGTCCTTGCCTTCCCAATAAGGAGCGCGCAGTTCGCGGCGTAACACTTTGCCGGAGGGATTGCGCGGCAGCACATCGATGAAGTCGACGGATTTCGGGCATTTGTAACCGGCGATATGCTGGCGGGCATGCGCGATCACTTCGGCTTCCGTCAGTGACTCATTCTTCTTGACCACAACGCAGGCCTTGACGGCTTCACCCCATTTTTCGTCGGGCACGCCGATCACTGCCACGTCGGCGACTTTCGGGTGGGAATAGATCGCGTTTTCGACCTCGGCTGGATAGACATTTTCCCCACCGGATATGATCATGTCCTTTACGCGGTCGCGGATGTAGAGGTAGCCGTCTTCATCGACATAGCCTGCGTCCCCGGTCTTCAGCCAGCCGTCCGCATCAATGGTCGAGGCCGTGGCCTTCGGATTGTTCCAATAGCCCTTCATGTTCTTGACGCTGCGGGTTGCAATTTCTCCGATCTGCCCTGCAGGCAATTCCTGCCCCTCACTGTCGATGATCTTGATTTCGACGCCTGGCAGCGGCTTGCCGACCGAGAGCATGCGCGGACTGCCCTCGGGAACATGATCCTCCGGGTTGAGGGTCACGATTGTGCCGCTGGTTTCGGTCATGCCGTACATCTGAACAAAGCCGCAGCCAAACCGCTCCATCGCTGCACGCATGAGTTCCAGCGGGATCGGCGATGCGCCGTAGGTGATGTATTTGAGCCTGCTGAAGTCCACTTCATGGACGCGCGGGTGGTTGAGCATGATCTGGATGGCCGCCGGGACCATGAAGATCTTCGAAATATTATATTGCTCGATCATTTCCAGCGCTTTGGTCGGATCATATTCCGGAAGGACAATCGCGCCCGTGCCGGCGAACATGGTCCCAAGACCCGTGCCTGTTCCGCTGATATGAAAACACGGCATGGCGAGCAGGGTCACTTCCCCCGGAACCGAAACCTGCCAGTCGAGCGGCTCCACCTCAGAGGCGCCAGATCGCGATGCGAGGATCGACCGATTGGTCATGACCGCACCCTTAGGGTAACCCGTCGTGCCAGACGTGTAGAGCTGGACTGCATCATCGTCCCTGCCGCCTTCGCGATGCGGGTCGGTTGCGGCGAAACCGTCACGCCAAGTACGATAATCGGTCTGGTTGCCATCCTGGGCATCCACCCCGATGATTGTCTTGACGAACTCAAGTTTAGGCGCGACGCGTGCGGCCATCTCGGCAAAGCCGTCGCCAACGAACAGCAGCCTGGCCTGGCAATCGTTGAGCACATAGATGATTTCAGGATCGGCAAGCCGCCAGTTGACCGGCGTCATTGCGGCACCGACCTTCAATGCCCCCAGCAGTATTTCGAAATAGAGATGGCTGTTCTTGCCTAGGTAGGCCACCCGGTCGCCCGGCTGGATGCCTTGGGCCAAAAGCCCATTCGCTGCACGATTGCTGCCCGCGTCGAGCTCGGCAAAACTCAGGACTTCGTCACCGAATGTGAACGCCATTGCGTCGGGTATCGTTCGTGCGTGATTCCTGACAACCTCGACAATCGTCTCAGCATCGGCGATTGCCTGTGTCGATTGTGTCATCTGGGGCTCCTTTGCCGTTCGCTTCTAGGATTGCCGCAGGCGACTGCCATTGGCACAAATCATAGTGCCCCCTGAATGCCGCTTTGAACGATACAGACATCAAGGAGTTTGTGGAATGACTGCGCCCCCAGACGGATTCAAGCCCGCAAAGTTTTCGAGCGGATTTCTCGACTTGTCGGGGCCATATTTTCTGCGTTCCCAGGATCAGGGAACGATCGTGGCGATGCGCATCCTCGAGACGCACGCCAACTATCTGGGCGTGGCGCACGGTGGGGTGCTTTCAACATTTGCTGACGTGGCGCTCTCGTTTCAGGTTCACGATAGCGAGCGTCCTGCGCTGTCGGTCGTGACGAATACGCTCACGACGAATTTCCTGGCCGGGGCCAAAACCGGAGACTGGCTGGAAGCACATTGCCGGATCGATCGCCTCGGCAAGCGAATTGCCTATGCCAGCGGAGAAATCCGACGGGGCGATGAAGTGATCCTGACAATGAGTGGCATCTTTACAATCCTTCGACAGACCTAGGATGCCTGCCAGTACCGGGCTATGCCGGACGCCGCGTCGCTTTCGTCATGCGCGCCGCGGGCAGCCGCCGGAACCGAGGCAAGGCTCGCTTCGCCGATCGCCCTAAATTCGCGCCAGTCATATATGCCTGTCCGCTTCAGGATGCGCCACTCTTCGCCAAAGCGCACGAATTCGTCCACATAGCGACCGGCAATTATGGCGGAATATTCCTCGCCCCGATCGGGGAAGACCGCAGTCAGCGGGTATCCGGCAGGCACGATGTGCATCGCCGTCATATAGGTTTCCGCAATTGCCGCATCGGGCCCCTGAGGTACGATGATCATCTGGCCAAGCTGGTGATGGGTGGCAATGCACGATTCGATGATTGCGGTTGCCTGCCCGACGAAATCGCGCCACCCGCCTTGCACCGGCCCAAAGGCAAATGTCGCATCGGGGTGGAAAATCCGTTCCATCAATCTCCAGCTGTGACGATCGATAGCATGGGCATAGAGGGCGATCAGATCGCGGATGGCATCCTTGTCGGCCAGCGAAAGTGTCATGATTGAAGCTCCACGAGAACCTTCCCGATATTCGCACCGGTGAACAGCTTGGCATAGGCTTCAAGCGTGTGCTCAAGACCGCTCGTCACGTCGTAGGGAAGCGACAATTTTCCGGCGTCGACCCAACCCCGCAGCCGGGCCGTCAACTGTTCGCCCTGATCCATGAAGTCTGGCGAAAAAAAGCCTTCGATCCGCAGCCGCTTCATCAGGATCTGATCGAAGTTTCGCGGGCCGTGCTGGCGTCCGCCGGTATATTCGGCAATCAGCCCGCAAATCGCGACGCGACCGTAGAGCGCCATGTTGGCCAGCACATCATCGAGAATTTCGCCCCCGACATTGTCGAAATAGGCATCGATTCCGCCTTCGATCCGGCTGAGGCCCTCGGCGACCGAGCCCGATTTATAGTCGAAGGCAGCGACCAGACCATAGTCGCTTTCAAGCAAGCGGCACTTCCGCTCCCCGCCGGCAATTCCATAGACATTGGCGCCAAGAATGCGCGCAATCTGGCAAGCGAGCAGGCCAGTCGATCCTGCAGCTGCCGACACCAGCACGTTTTCACCGGCCTTGACCGCACAGGTTCGCTCTATGCCCCACAGCGCGGTCCATCCATTCATGCCGAGAGGGCCAAGATGATCGCGCATGTCCGAAACGGATGGATCAAGCTTCACCGCGCCTGACAAGAGCGCGTCAACGCAACTGTAATCGCTCCAGGTCCCGAATGCGCGAACCCAATCGCCTTCGGCAAATTCTGACGCCCGGGAGGACACAACCTGACCCAGGACAAGGCCTTGCATTGGCGTTCCAAGATCAAGGGGTGGCTGGTAGCCGTCCGTGCGATCGGTCATCCACATCCGCGTACCGGCATCCATGGACAGCATACGGTTCCGGATCAGGATTTGGCCATGCGCCGGATCAGCAAGCGGGACCTCCTGCAGCGACAAGGCCGAAGCGAAGTCTTCTCCTCTTGGCCTTGAATCAAGGCGCCACAAGCGGTTCATTGTCATAATTGTCCAAACCTCACCATGCCCGCTGGCCGCCTTCGCAACATTCTCTTCGGGCTATCAATATTATCCGGCGCGAACGCCGAGCGCATCGCTTACCGTAAGAATAGAGACAAAGGAGATGAAAGATGCCACTGATAACAATCGTAGGCGCAAGCGGCCGGCAAGGCATGGCGCAGGTGCGGCAGGCACTGCGGGCCGGGTACGAGGTTCGCGCGCTCTCAAGGCAGGCGGATCCTTTTGCGGGCTCCGATATCGAGGGGATCGAAGGGATCGATGTTCGGCCGATCGACCTCTATGATACCGAGAGCTATCGCCCTGCGCTCGAAGGCAGTGACTATATTTTCTACACCCATCCGCTGCAGGCTCGCGCGGATCGCGCAATTCTAGTCGGGCAGATCGGGACAGCAGCGGCGGCATTGGGCGTCAAGCGCGTCGTATGGAACACATCGAGCTGGATTCCGGACAAGCCGGGAGACGCACACACCTACGCGGGCAACACGGCCGGCATCAACGCATTGTGGCGTTCCGGTGCGCCGGGCACCGTCTTCGGATCGGTCCTTTTCATGGACAATCTGCTGACGAATTGGGCGAGGCCATTCATCGTCAACGAAAGTCGCTATGTTTATCCGCACAATCCTCAGCTGGAGGCCAACTGGATCAGCCTGGACGATGTTGCCAAGTTCATGCTGGCCTCATTGGAAAGGCCCGACATGGAAGGCGCCTGGATCAATATCGGCGGACCCGAGCGTCTCCGCGGCAAGCAGGTTGCACAGTTTCTGACAGACAATTTTGGGCGCGAGATCAAATATGATCCCTGCACTCCGGCAGAGTTTGGACGTTATCTTGTCAACGCTGCGGGTGATTCAATGCCAGCGGAGGAAAGGGATGCCTTTGCTGCCGGGATTCAGGCCTTCTACGAGTATAACAACACCGCACCGACCAAGCCGTTCGAAGTCGACATGGATCATGTCTACGAGCGCTTCCCTGAACTGGAAGGCAAGCTGGAACCCATGAAGGAATGGATCGGTCGTCAGGATTGGACCGACAGCAACCATCGGCCTGCGTTCGGCTGATCGAATTCGGAAGGGCTATTCAGCGGCCTCCGCGATCTTCTGCTTCGCAAAGATCAGCCGGAGTTCATCGTCGCTGGCTTGGGTCAGGCGATCCACCCATTGGTGGAAAACCTGGCCCCCACCTTCATTCCGGCCGAACAGGACATGGTCCATCAGTCCTGACTGCAGCGCTTCGTGCTGCCGCTTGCCCGTCGTGTAGTCTTCGTCGCGGACAACGATCTTCAGGAAGTCGAACTGATCGCGCGCGCCTTGCCTGACCGCGTCAGTGTCTGGCGCATGTTCCATGACGTAGAATTGGGTTGTCACGCTCTCGCCGACCGTATTGCCGGGAAACAGCTGCGAAATCATCGCCCCGCGTCCACCGCCCCCATAGAAGCTGGCAATCGAAATGTGCGGAAAGATCGTCCAGACACCCTGCAGCAGAGCATCAATCGGCCAGTCTTCCTCGCGCATTTTGCTGAGGTCGACGGTTTCGGTGCTGCCAGTTTTCTGCGCATTGACCGAAGGAGACGCCAGCCGCTGATGCGGCCCCCACGCAAAATAATTGGCTCGGTTGAAGAAGTCCGAACCGAAGGTGTTCGCATGAAGGACCGGCAAATGATAAAAGTCGAGATACCCGTCATACGCGGTTTTCCAGTTCGGTCCGTCGAGTTGCCGACTGTCAAACAGGGTCCAGTTAGCAAAGCCGAAATGCTCCAGCAATTCATCATAGCCGCACAGGAAGTCTGAAATGTCGAGTGTCGAATGCGGATCAAGTATCACCCAGATCAGGCCTGCGCGCTCAAGAACAGGGAACTTTGTGAGGCAGTGCTCCGCCTTGTTGATCGGGCCAAAATCCCCGGGTGACGCGACACCGAGCAGATCGCCATCATTTCTGAACATCCAGCCGTGATATCCGCAGACAAAACGCGAGGCATTGCCTGACCCCTGCGCCAGCGGATTTCCGCGATGGGTGCACATGTTCAGGAACGCCGCGACACTGCCGTCCTTCTGGCGCGTCAGCAGAACAGGAACGCCGACCACCGTCATCGCCTTGAAGTCGCCTGGCTTGCTCAACTCGCATGAGGGCGCGAGCATGAGCGGCATCCGCTTGAAGATCTTGGTCTTTTCAATCTCGAATTGCTCGGGATCGGTATAGGCCGATGCCGGTATCGAGACGACATTGTCTGCCAGTTCCATCGTCTTTGCCTGGCCATGGGCGATCAATGACCGTGTCATTTCGTAAAGCTGGCTGCGAGACATGGCTGTCCTTTCAATCACGCGGGATGAACGGCCCGCTGTCGACATTTCGTTCCTTAACACAATGATCCAGATCAACCACGCCCAGCAATTGTCAATTTTGCTTGGCTTTCGGCGTTGGCGATGTTGCCTCGCCGCTCAGGCACAGCCTCGCAGCAGTCAGGGGCGCACAACGAGATTGCCGATATGGCTTCCGTCGAACAGCATCAGCAGGGCATCCGGAAAACGATCGATGGGCTCTACAACATGTTCCCGTAGGTTCATCTTTGAATCAAGGATAAGAGCCGAGATTTCTGCCATCGCTTCACCAAATCTGGCAGCGTGATGGCTGACGACAAAGCCCAGCATCGCAGCATTGCGTTCGGCAATGCGCAGGTAGAGCTTGGGGCCGCGCACATCGTTGAGATTCTGATATTGCGAAATCGCGCCGCAGATGACGACGCGGGAGCCTCCGGTTTCACGCAAATTGTCGAGCGCGGCATCAAGGATATCTCCACCCACATTGTCGAAGAAAACATCAATCCCATCGGGGGCCAAAGCCCGTATCTGCCCGCCAACGTCACCCTTTTTGTAGTCTATCGCCGCATCCGCGCCGATTTCATTGATGAGATAGGCGCATTTTTCGGCCCCGCCAGCGATCCCGATAACCCGTGCGCCGCGTGCCTTGGCAAGCTGGACTACGCAGGAGCCAACGGCACCGGCCGCGCCTGAGACCAATACAACTTCTCCGGCCTGCACTTTGCCAACCGCGATCAAGCCGACCCAGGCCGTGAGACCGGTTGTTATGCCGAGTGGTCCGACAAAGGCGCTTGGTGCAATGCCCGGCTGCGGCGAAACCTTGGTCAAGTCCTTCGCTGGCATCAAGGCGTGCGTCTGGGCTGACAGCAGGCCATAGGCCCAGTCACCTTCCTTGAGAGAGGCATCATTGCTTTCGACCACCTGGCCGACGCCGAAAGCACGGATCGTGCTGCCGAGGTCAGCGGTCTCATGGAAGCCGCCATCGCTCAGCGTCGTGCGGATCCATGCGTCGATTGACAAAGTGTCGACCTTAACCAAAACCTGACCGTCGGGCACGCTTTCGATTGTCTCGGTGGCCACGCCGAAATTGTCGAGTGTGGGCATTCCATCGGAGTAATTCCGAATGAATACGCGGCGATTTTCGTAAGGAATTGTCTCTCTCCTGATTGTCCGGGATATTCTTAAAACCTCTAATCACGGAGCGTTTGGCCAACAACCATTCAATATGTGAGGAAGAAGCACCAAGGTTTGAACGGACCGGCGCGAGGCATATCGACTGAACAGGTATGAACCAAACGCAGAATCCTAGCAATTTGACGAATGGGCAGAATTGCTCACGCATCACATTAGACTTGCGCTATGACCAGCGGGTTCATCGTGCGGCTTCCAGGCTGAACAATTTGCCTGCGCAGGCCCGACCAACGGATCGAGAGGAAAACATGCAACTGAGCCGTGAACAAATGTTGCAGGCCTATCGGCGGATGAAGATCATTCGCGAATTTGAAGAGCGGCTGCACATCGATATTGCCACGGGCGCCATAGCCGGATTTACGCACCTTTACTGCGGCCAGGAAGCGGTCGCTGTCGGCGTGTGCGAGCATCTGGATAAGGACGACAAGATTGTCTCCACGCACCGGGGCCATGGCCATTGCCTCGCCAAGGGCTGCGATGTCGAAGGCATGATGAAAGAGATTTGGGGTAGCCGCGAGGGACTTTGCAAAGGCAAGGGCGGTTCGATGCACATTGCCGATGTCGATCAGGGGATGCTTGGCGCCAATGGCATCGTCGGGGCAGGGGCTCCGATCGCTGTGGGCGCAGCCCTGGCAGCGAAACTGGATGGCAAGGGCAAGGTCTCGGTCACCTTTTCCGGCGATGGCGCTTGCAATCAGGGCACAACCTTCGAGGCAATGAATCTTGCCGTTGTGACCAAGGCGCCTTGCATTTTCGTGTTTGAAAACAATCACTATTCCGAACATACCGGCTTTTCCTATGCAGTTGGGACGCAGCGGGACATCGCCAGTCGCGCTGAGGCATTCGGAATGAGGGTTTGGCGGGCTGACGGCACCGATTTCTTTGCCGTCTATGAAACCATGCGCGAACTGCTTGACTATGTTCGGGCCGGCAACGGACCTGCGGCCGTCGAGTTCGATACCGAGCGCTTCTTTGGGCATTTCGAGGGCGATCCGCAGAGGTACCGTGGGCCGGGCGAGCTTGAGAAAATTCGGGCCGAACGCGATTGCCTGCAAAAGTTCCGGGCCAAGGTGGCGAGTGCCAAACTGCTCGACGAAAAGGAACTGGACGAGATTGATCGCGAGGTTCTCGACCAGATCGAGGCTGCTGTTGTTGCGGCGCGAAATGCGGAAAGACCAACGGCGGAAGATGTTCTCGCCGACGTGTATGTGACCTATTGAGCGGGGAAATCTGCAAATGGCCAAGATGATGTATCGCGATGCAGTCCGCTCCACGATTTTCGAGGAGATGGAACGCGATGATCGGGTAGTCGTGCTCGGTGAGGATGTTGTCGGCGGCATGGGGACCGCCGGCGGGCCTGAAGCCATTGGTGGCATCTGGTCAACGTCCACCGGCTTTTATGATCGATTTGGGGCGGATCGTGTGATCGATACGCCGATCTCCGAAAGCGCAATTGTCGGGGCGGCCGGCGGTCTGGCGCTTGCCGGCAAGCGGCCGGTTGCCGAACTCATGTTCGCGGATTTCATCGGTGTCAGCCTCGATCAGATCTGGAACCAGATTGCCAAATTCCGCTATATGTTCGGCGGCAAGACGCTCTGTCCTGCGGTCATCCGCATGGCCTATGGCGGAGGCTTCAACGCTGCGGCGCAGCACAGCCAATCGGTTCATCACTTCCTCTCGGCGATGCCCGGCCTGAAGGTGGTCATGCCGTCGACCCCGGAAGATGTTCGCGGCCTGCTTCGCGAGGCCATTCGTGGCGACGACCCCGTCATGTTCCTCGAGCACAAGGCGCTTTACGGTGTGAGCGGTGAAGTGCCAGATGGCGATTATACCATCCCCTTCGGCCATGCCCGGCTTTCACGTGCAGGCGAAGATCTTACACTGGTTGCAACCGGCTTAATGGTCAGCCGATGCGAGGCTGCAGCGGATGCCCTCGCCAAGGACGGGATCGGCTGTGACGTGATCGATCCGCGGACCACAAGTCCGCTTGATGAGGAAGCGATCCTGGATTCTGTTGAAGTGACCGGGCGTCTGGTGGTTGTGGATGAAGCGCCACAGCGCTGCAGCCTGGCGACCGACATTTCTGCGCTGGTTGCCCAAAAGGCCTTTGCTAGCCTCAAGGCACCGATCGAGATGGTCACAGCGCCCCACACGCCGGTTCCATTCGCCAAGGAGCTTGAGCTCGCATATCTGCCTTCGGCCGAAAAGGTCGAAGCAGCTGCGCGCCGGGTTCTCGGCTGGCGCTAGGGGGCCTCACATGTCAGAGTTGCGCCCCTTCTGCATGCCCAAATGGGGCATCGAAATGACCGAAGGCACCATTGCGGAATGGATGGTCAAGGATGGTGACACCATTTCCAAGGGTGATGTTCTCTGCCTGATCGAAACCTCTAAGATCACCAACGAGGTGGAGGCAGAGCGCGAAGGCGTGGTCCTTCGGATCGTTCATCCCGCGAGTGATACCGCTCTCCCTGTCGGCGCCCTGATTGCAGTGTTTGGCGATGCTGATGCGACAGAGGCTGAAATTTCGGATTTCATTGCCGGCTATGTCCCTGCAACTGGCGGTGCCGATGTAATCGAGGTCGCTGACCCGAAGACTGAAGCGGAGCCCGAGCAGGCGCGCAAGCCTGCGCCCGTCAAGATCGAGACCAATCGGCCGATCAGCCCGAAGGCGCTTGAGCTGGCTGAACTGGAGGGCGTCGACATCGCGGCGATCGAAGGTTCGGGTCGCGGTGGCAGAATTACATTTCAGGATGTCACGCAGCACATCCGCCCCGAAGCCGTGCGCGCCTGGCGTGGGGCTGCGCAACTGGTCGAAGATGACCGCAAGGTCTTCGCGTCGCCTCTGGCGCGTCGGCTGGCGGCGATACACGGTGTGCAGCTCTCAGGCATTCGTGGCACCGGCCCGCGCGGCCGTATCTCGAAAAGCGACGTCCTTGCCCTCGTTCCGCAAGCAGACGC